>JAKEHX010000710.1 GCA_022614795.1 Planctomycetaceae bacterium
CACCAGGTCCATCTCCCGATCGGTCTGCGGCTTTTCGAGGAACCCCTGCACGCGGCCGTCGTCGCTGACCCGCATCACGCCGAAGCCGCGGGCCGCCTCCCGCGTGACCGGAATCGCGGCGATCGTCGCGTCGGCCTGCGTGTCGATATGTGTCTTCAAAAGGTCGCGGTAATCCATCCGGTAGAGCTGGTCGCCCGAAAGGATGAGCACGTAGTCGATCCCCGGCTGCTGGATGTAGCGGAGCTGCTTGCGGACGGCGTCGGCCGTGCCTTGATACCAGTCGCCGCCGGCGTCGGTTTGCTGGGCGGCGAGCAACTCGACAAAGCCGCCGCTGAAATGGTCGAAGCGATAGGTCTGGCGGATGTGCCGGTGCAGGCTGACCGAGAGGAACTGCGTGAGCACGTAAATCCTGCTCATCTCACTGTTGATGCAGTTGGACAGCGGAATATCGATGAGCCGATATTTCGCCGCCAGGGGCACGGCCGGCTTGCTGCGGAACTTGGTGAGCGGATACAGCCGCGTGCCCCGACCGCCGCCGAGCACGAGCGAGATAACATTGCGCATTGGATTCTGGGGAGCGAAAGCTGCCGTAAACGGATAATTGGAGGCGGACTAGGCACCGCAAGGATTGCAGAGAGCCAGAGGAGAGGACGCCCCAGAATAGCGAACGCCTGCGGTGGGTCGCAAGCCGCGCGGCGAGGTTCGCTTCCTCGTCCTCGTCGTCGTCCTCGATTGGGCGCCGGACGAACCGAGGACGAGGACGAGACGAAGAAGGGAACGAGGATCTCGCTAACGCTTCGGGTTGGTATTGCCGCGCATCACCGCCCACATCCCCTTTTGCCACGGGCAATCGGCCCCCGCGAATCCGGCGGCTCGGAAGTAGTCAAGCTGTGCTTGAATCGTCTCGTGGCAGTCGTCCCCCGAGTTTTTCGGCTCGCCGAAGCGCGTGACATTGCGGTCGATCCACTTGTGAATGGCCGAGTGGAAAACTTCGCCGATCGAGCCGTCCGCCATCCCGCGGCGCATGTGGTTGGCCCACGACTGCTGCTCGGCGAGATATTTCGCGTCGTCGGCGTCGCGCACTTCATCGCCATTCATGAGCACGCCGCCCGGCCCGAGTGCCTCAGCACATTGCCGGTAAAGCGTTTGTTTCTCCGCCGGCTCGAGGTGGTGGATGGCGGACATGCTGACGATGGCCACGGCGGGCGCCGACATCTGCGACTTCCAATCGTCCTGCAAGCGAGCCAGCACGCACGTCGCCCGGCTGCCAAACTTCGCCAGCCGTCGCTCGGCCAGCGCCAGGAACGGCTCCGACTGATCGAGCACAACGGCGCTGGCCCGCGGCCAGGCATCCAGAATTCGCTCGACCAGCCGCCCCGAACCACCGCCCAGATCGATGACCAATCCACCCCGGTCAAGCTCCCGCGGCAGCCGCGCCAGAATCGCGTCCTGAATCTCCAGGTAATACGGATGAATTTTGTCGGCCGCGGCATCGTAGCCGATGGCAAAGTCGGACGTATTCCAGCGGTAGGTGGTCATGGCTTCGATATCGGAGTATTCGCCGTCGTCGTTCTCCTCGTCCTCGTCGTCGCTTCCAACAGGTGGAACGAGACGGGGACGAGGACGAAAGGTTTGGCTGAAGGTTCATGAAATCTGCGGAAATCCGCCGAATCGCCCTTTTTCCCGCCCTAGCTAGCAGCTATATTTTTCGCGTGAACAGTTGCCGACCTCCCCAGGTTGGCCGTTTGGCTGGCATGGCTCGTTTCCGCTTGTCCCTTTGCTGTTTGCTGACTGCGTTCGCCTTCGGAAGCGCCGTATTCACGACGGAAAGATTTCTCGAGCGACTGGGTTAAGAAGAGCGATGGGTCCTGAAGGATTGGCCGATGTGCCCCGCCGCGGCTCGCTTGCCTGATGGTAGCTGAGCCGGTGGCCTTGATCATTGGGGTCGAGTTGGCTGAGGGCCAGGGCAACTGTGAGGTAGTTTCCCTTTTCGGTGTAAGGACCTGTCGGCATGTCAGCGAAGCGGATCTATGTGGGCAATCTGCCCTGGGCGTATTCATCCTCCGATTTGGAGGCCCTCTTTAAGCCCTACGGCGATGTGGCCGCGGCGGAGGTGATCATGGACCGCGAAACGGGCCGTTCGCGCGGTTTCGGTTTCGTGCAAATGGCGAACGACGCCGACATGGAAGGGGCCATCAACGCCCTCAACGGCTCGAATTGCAACGGTCGCCCCCTGGTGGTGAACGAGGCCCGCGAGCGCACGCCCCGGCCGGGCGCCGGCGGCGGCTATGGCGGCGGTGGTCGCGGCGGCCGCGGCGGTGGTGGCGGCTATGGCGGAGGCGGCGGCTACGGGGGAGGTGGCGGCGGTGGCGGATATGGGGGCGGTGGTGGTGGATACCGAGATCGCGACGACGGCGGCGGCCGGCGGTACTAAGCCGTCAGCTTGAAGCTCAAGACTGCGTCCTGTGTGATGGGTGGCACGTCCCACGCTTACGTGGGCGTGGGGCTGACGCTGTTCGTATCGCGCCTCAGCAGCCGAGGATTGCTGGTGACCAAGCTCGTTCCCAAAAGACGCAGGCCTCGGCCCGGCAAGCGCTCTCAGCACGTCCAGTCGCCGTCTCGCCCGCATCACGCCGAAATCCCCGGCTCACCCTGGACGCACAAGCTAATCATGCTGACGGCCGTCCTGCTGCCGCTATTGGGCACAATGGCGGCGGTCGTGCTCTGCTGGCGGCTGGGCTTCATGGGCTGGCTCTACCTCGCCATGCTCGTCGGCGGATGGCTATCCACGGGCACCGGCATCACGATCGGCTTTCACCGCTTGCTCACGCACCGTTCATTCGACACCTATCGCTGGATCAGGCTTACCTGGATGACGCTGGGGGCCCTCTCGGTCGAAGGTTCGCCGCTCGTCTGGTGCGCGGTCCATCGCCGCCACCACGAGCTGAGCGACCAGCCGGGCGATCCCCACTCTCCGCACCTTCACGGCACGGGCCTGTGGAACTCGCTCCGCGGCCTCTGGTACGGCCACGCCGGGTGGCTGTTCACCGGCTATTGGAGTTCGCCCGATCTAGCGCGGTATGTGCCCGACCTCTTGGCCGACAAGGCCCTCGTGACGGTCGATCGACTCTATTACCTGTGGGTCCTGGTGAGCCTCGCCCTGCCGGCAGCGATTGGCGGCCTGGCCACGCTGTCGTGGCAAGGGGCCGTGCTCGGCCTGATTTGGGGCGGGCTGGTGCGGATTTTCGTCACCCACCACATCACCTGGTCGATCAACTCGATTTGCCACGTCTTCGGCCGGCAGAATTTCGCAACGAACGACCACTCGCGCAACAACCTCCTGTGCGGACTGTTTGGCCTGGGCGAAGGCTGGCACAATAACCACCACGCCTTCCCGACCTCCGCCCGCCACGGACTCGCCTGGTGGCAGTTCGACCTGAGCTGGCTGGTCATCCGCGGCATGGAGCTGGTCGGCCTCGCCTGGAACGTCCGTCTGCCGAGCGATAAGGCGATCGCGGAGAAGGCGCTGTAGGGAACGCCCTCCGTGGCGTTCCGAATTTTTGGTAGCTGAAGTCGCCAGACTTCAGGGCGTAGTAAGTTCCGTCTGCCCGAACTCTGGCGAGTTCGGCTATATCGTCATGACCTCTCCTCGCCCCGAATTCGACGAAGACGACGATTCGCAGCCCGAATTGCCAGCCGACAAGCCCGCGACGGGCTTGCTCGCCTGGCTGCGCCTGATGCGATTGCCCAACGTCTTCACGGCGCTGGCCGACGTGACGATGGGCTATCTCTTCGTGCGGCATGAGCTGACGCCCGTGGACGCGTTCGCTTGCATCGCCGCGGCGTCGGCCCTGCTCTATACGGCCGGGATCGTGCTGAACGACGTGTTCGATATCGACATCGACCGGGAAGAGCGTCCCGAGCGCCCGCTGCCGTCCGGCGCGATCTCGCTCAGCGTCGCGCGGGCGTTTGGTTTCGTTCTACTGGCGCTGGGAGTGCTCGCGGCCTGGCTGGGTGGCCTTGGCTTCAGCGCCGACGCGGCGGCCCCCTGGCGAAGCGGCCTGGTGGCGACGCTGCTCGCGGCCCTGATCGTCCTCTACAACACGTGGCTCAAGCGCACGCCCCTTGGCCCGCTGGGCATGGGCGGCTGCCGGCTGCTGAATGTGCTCTTGGGTATGAGCCTGGCAACCGAAGCCGCCGCCAACTGGCCGCTCGGTTACGGCCCGGCCGAGCTGCTCGCAGCCGGCGGCATTGGCGTGTATATCGTCGGCATTACGTGGTTTGCGCGGAATGAGGTGGAGGAAGAAAACGCCACGCTGCCGCTCATTGGGGCAATCGGCGTCATGGTCGGCGGCGCGGTCCTCCTCGCCACCAGCGCCTGGTACATGCCGCTGGTGTTTCGCGTGCAAAAGCCGGAGATCTTTGCCCTGTTACTCGCGCTGATGATGGCCACTGTCCTTCGCCGTGCTTTCGTCGCCGCAGCCGATCCGTCGCCGCGGCATGTGCAGCTGGCCGTCAAGCATGGTATTCTGTCATTGATCTGGCTCGACGCCGTGGTCGTCGCGGCGGTCGCCCCGCTGGAATACTCGATCGGCGTGGCTCTGTTGCTCGTCCCGGCATACCTGCTCGGCCGCTGGGTGTATTCGACGTGAATGGCGAGCGGCGGCGCGAACCAAATTGGCGAGCGGGGGGCGTGAGCCCCCTGAGATCTCGCGGCGCGCGAGCGACAGACCGAATTGCCGAGCGCGGCCAGCGTCACCGTTTTGAAATCTCCGTCAACGATCGTTTGATACCTGCGAAATGCTTCTCGGTTACAACACCAACGGCCTCGCCCATCACGATCCGTTCGACGCCCTGACTCTCTTGCGCGAGATCGGTTACCAAAGCGTGGCGATCACGCTGGATCACGGGCCGCTCAATCCGCTGGCCGCCGGTTGGACCGAAAACCTGAAGCGGCTGAAGGGCGAGCTTCAGCGGCTGGGCCTGAGGAGCGTCGTCGAAACGGGTGCCCGCTTTTTGCTCAATCCACGCCTCAAGCACGAGCCGACGTTGGTTTCAGCTGCTCCCGAGGACCGCCAAATTCGCATGGATTTCCTCCGCCGGGCCATCGATGCCGCCGCCTTCCTGGAGAGCGACTGCGTCTCGCTCTGGTCGGGCACGCGGCGCGACGCCGCCAGCGACGAACTGGCGCTCGAACGGCTCGCCCAGTCGTTGCGGCCCGTCTTGCGGCACGCCACCAATAGCAACGTCACTCTGGGCTTCGAGCCCGAGCCGGGCATGTTCATCGACACGCTGAAGTCGTACCATCGGCTGCTGCAATGGATCGATGCGCCGCACCTGCAACTCACGCTCGACGTGGGGCATCTCTGGTGCCAGGGGGAGCTGCCGATCGCCGATTACATCGCCCGCTGGGGCGAGCGGATCGTCAACGTGCACATCGAGGACATGCGAGCCGGCATCCACGAACACCTGATGTTCGGCGAAGGAGAGATGCAATTCCCGCCGATCCTCGCCGCCCTGGCCAAAGCCGGCTACCAGGGCGGCTTGCACGTCGAGCTCAGCCGCCACAGCCACGAAGCCCCCACCGCGGCCAAGAAAGCCTACGACTTTTTAAAGCCGCTGCTCGATCAACCACTCCGCCAATCTGAAATCTAAAATCTGAAATCTGAAATCGCCATGTCCGACCATATCATCCTCCTCTCCGTTCCCGGCCTTCGCCCGCAGGACACGGCCCGGATGCCGAATCTCTCGGGCTTGGTGGCTGGCGGCGACCGGGCGACGCTCGTGCCCAGCTTCCCCGCCGTAACGTGGCCCGTGCAGGCCAACATGCTCACCGGCAAATTGCCGGTCGATCACGGCGTGATTGCCAACGGCTTTTTCTGGCGCGACACGTTCCAGGTCGAAATGTGGACGGCCTGGAACGACAAGGTTCAGCAGCCGCAGATTTGGGACCTGTTGCATCAGCAAGTTGCAGGCACACTCCGTGTGCCGCGGGCCGACAACGGCACACGGAGTGTGCCTACTACTAAGCTCACCGCAGCCGTCTGGTTCCCGATGCTCAGCAAGGGATGCGGCGCCGACTTCATCTGCATGCCCAAGCCAGTGCATAACCCCGACGGCAGCGAGTCGCTCTGGTGCTACACCAAGCCCGAAATGATGTATGGCACGCTGCGCGACACGTTTGGCCACTTCCCGCTGATGAATTTCTGGGGGCCGCTGGCCAACATCAAGTCCTCGGCCTGGATCGCCGATTCCGCCGGATGGGCCATGCAGCAGCACCGGCCCAACTTCTTCTACATTTACCTGCCGCACCTCGACTACGCCGCCCAGAAGTCCGGCCCCGACAGCCCAGCCGCCCTCAAGGCGGTGACGGAACTCGATGAAGTGATCGGCAAGCTGGCGGCGACGGCCGCCCAGGCCTACCAGGGCCAAAACCTCGTCTGGCTGGTCGCCAGCGAATACGTCATCACGCCCGTCGATCACGTGCTCTATCCCAACCGGATGCTCCGCGAGGCGGGCCTGCTGACCGTCAAGAATGACGGCGCCGGCGAGCAGATCGACTTCGCCAACACGCCCGCTTGGGCGCTAGTCGATCACCAAGCATCGCATGTCTTCGTGAAGGACCGTGATGCCGCCACCATAAGCCGCGTCGTCGATCTTTTCCGCGGCAAGCCGGGCATCGCTGAAGTGCTCGTGGGTGGCGAGCGCGACAAGTACGCCCTCTCGCACGAGCGCGCCGGCGACGTCGTCCTCGTCTCGACGGCCAACAGTTGGCAAGCCTATTACTACTGGCTTGACGACGCGATGGCCCCCAAATTCGCCCGCACCGTCGATATCCACAACAAGCCTGGCTATGACCCGGTCGAGTTGCATATCGACATGGCCACGAAGAGCATTCCGCTCGACGCGACGCTCGTGAAAGGCTCGCACGGTGCGCCGGCCGCGACCGACGCCCAGCGCGGCGTGCTGCTCTCGTCCCAACGCGGCATGTTCGTCGAGCGCCCGCTGGCCGACACCGATGTGTGCGACCTGGTGCTGCGGCAGTTTGGGATTTGAGGGGAGCGTCGTAGCGGAAGTGCGAGAGTATGAGTGTGCGAGAGTATGAGGGAGGGGAACTGCACTCTCTCTCGCACGCTCACACGCTCGCTCCCTCTCACTTTGTCAGCCAGGCACCGTCGCGCTCACCGCGGCGCTCCAGGGGCCGGTCTCGCCGCGGGTCGAGACCCAGCGGAGCCAGTAGGTGATCGTCTTGTTGGCGTCGCTGCCATCGAAGGCGATGACGTGGGGCGTCCGCGTGTCGAGCGTGACGAACGCCAGGTCGGCGGCGGTGGCCGGCGGCGGCGTGCCGACTTTCATCCAGATCTCGCAGCCGCGGACCCCCGCGGGCTTGGCCTTGCTGGTCGGCGTTGCGCTGTCGGAGAAGTGGATCGTGTGCTGCAAGCGCTGCGACGTATCGACCTTCCCGACCGGCGCAGTCGCCGGCGGCCCGCTGGGCGTCGGCGTCGTATCGGGCACCGTGATCCCCGCCGCCGCCTTGGCCGTGTCGGTGACGGTGGGGCGCGCCTGAATGCCGCGGACCAGCGTCCGGATCGCAGCCTCCAGCGTGAGGCGATTGGCCTCTTTCGTCTGCGTCGCCGCCTGGGCCGCGGCCACGGCGGTCTGCTGCGCCGAAAAGCCGCTGTTCCAGGCCGTCTGGGCCGTGGTGACCGGCGTCAGGTCGCCCGCCACCAGGCCGTACCCGGCCAGATTGCCACTGACGACGGACACAAAATTGGCCTGCCAGGCGTCGAACGCCGCGTCCGGGTCGGGGATGTAGTCGGGCATCGCAAACTCCAGGAGAGAGGTGGGGGTTCGGGCTGCAGTGGCCGCCAGCCCCAGCGGCATGGTTTTTCTATAAAGTGTTACGCCGACACGACTTAGGGATTCCTTGCCGGGCTGGCGGGGACGGCTGCCGGAGTGGAGGGAACGGTTCCCTCCCAGGAGTGCGCGGTTCCCTCCAGGGAGTCCGCCGTTCACTCCGCGGCGGCGCTGGCTCGCTCCTGGGAGGCATTGGCCCACTCCGCGGCGGCGAGGGTCCGCTCCGCGGAGCGACCAGCCGACTCCATTCCGCCGCGGGCTCCCTCCGCGGAGCTGACGCCCCGCTCCCCAGCCGCCGCCGCCCGATTGTCCGCGCCGGCGG
>JAKEHX010000084.1 GCA_022614795.1 Planctomycetaceae bacterium
GTTCTGGCTGACGAGCACGGCCTGTCCGGCCCCCAGCACCTGCCAGGCAGCACCGCCCACAGCGGGCAGCACTCGCAGCGCGCGGTCGAGCAGGGCAGCGTAGAAGTCGGCGACCGCAAGTTCCGATTGGGCAAGCTGGGCCAACTCTTCCAGGCAGCGTTCGACCTCGACGGCAGCCCCACTCGGCGCGGTTGTGGATGCAGCCCGCGTATCGCCGGTGTCAAGATATGCCGAGGATTCCGTCGAGTCGGGGGTCATCATTGCCAGAGTCGCTACAAACCGTCCGCTGGCGCCGCCTTGAGCCCATTGGGATGGTTATTGCTGTTATTCCGAATTGCCGGTTCTGCCGATGACGCCTGAAGTGCCGCGCGGACGACTTGCGCTGGTCGTGCCGAGCACAGCGCTTGTGGCGATCGGCTCCCGCGTGCGAGGAGCGGCGACGCGGTTGTCCATCCAGCCTTGAAGTAGCGTACCATGCCGCGTGCTTTGTCCCCAATCCTTTGCCTGTTCGCGGGGCTTTGCCTCGTCCTGGGGCATTGCCTCGTCGTGCCCGGCTGCCGCGGGCGAAGCGAAGTCATCAGCGAGGGGAACCTGGGCTACTTCCGCGACCATCTGATGGCGATTGAGTATCCGGATGCCGAGACACCGGCCAGCCCCGACACGCTCGAAACGCAGGCGCCGTTTTCGCTCAGCACCAACCCGCCCCGCGATTTTCGGCCCATTACGCTTCAGGAGGCGGTGCAGACGGCCCTGGCCCATTCGACCGTGCTCCGCGACGTGGGCGGGCTGGTCCTCAACGCCCCCGATTCGCTGCGGACGCGGCTGGGTCCCGCGCTGGCCGAAACCGACCCGCGGTTCGGCCCCGAAGCGGCCCTGTCGGAATTCGACGCGGTGCTCGCTGCGGGAACTTTCTTCGAAAAGAACGACCGGGCGTTCAACAACGCCATCGCTGGCCTGGGGACGCAGTTCTTCCAGCAGGACGCCCACGTCTATAACTTCGAGCTGCGCAAGCGGACGGCGGTGGGGACCAGTTTCGCCGTGCGCAAGCGGTTCGATTACGACTTCAACAACTCGCCGTTCAACAACGATCCCAATCTCCCCTGGACGATGCGGATCGAAGGGGAGGTCCGCCAGCCCCTGCTCCAAGGCGCCGGCGTCGATTTCAACCGGATCGCAGGCACCAGCGGCGTGCCCGGCTTCTATAACGGCGTTTTGATCACGCGGATCAACACCGACATCAGCCTGGCCGACTTCGAGATGGCAGTCACGCAGCTCGTTGCCGACGTGGAGAACGCGTATTGGGAGCTGCTGTTCGCCTACCGCGATCTCGACGCCAAGCTGGCGGCGCGGGAAAGGGCGTTTGAATCGTGGCGTCTGCTCACCGCTTTGCCGGGCGAAGCAGCGACGCGGGCGGCCCAATCTCAGGCTTTGGAGCAAGTCTACCGTCTCGAAGCGGAAGTGCAGGACGCCCTGGTCGGCCGGCCGCAAGAGAAAACCAATACCAACATCTTTCGCGGCACCGGCGGCGTCTATGCCAGCGAGCGGCGGCTGCGGCGGGCCATCGGTTTGCCGGCCGCCGATGGGCAGCTTCTGCGGCCCGCCGACGAGCCGACGCTCGCCCGCAACGTCTTTTCCTGGGAAGAGGCGCTGGGCGAGTCGCTCGCGCGGCGCGTTGAATTGCGGCGGCAGAAGTGGCAGGTCAAGCGGCGCGAGCTGGAGTTGATCGCCGCGCGGAATTATTTGCTTCCCAAGCTCGACGTAGTGAGCGTCTATCGCTTCTATGGCATCGGCCACGACCTGATCAGCCAAGGGGACGGCCAGTTCGACAGCGCCCTGGGGAACCTGACCAGTGGCGACTTCCAGGAATGGGCCGTGGGGGTCGAGATGCTCTCGTCGATCGGCTATCGGAAGGGGCACGCGGCGGTCCGCCACGCCGAGCTGCAGCTCTCCCGCGACCGGGCCGTGCTCGAAGAGCAGGAGCAGCAGGTCGTCAGCGATCTGGGTGCGGCATTCTCCGAGCTGGACCGGGCCCACGAGCTGATGCGGACGAATTTCAATCGCCGCGCCGCCGCCAGCGATCAGCTCCAGTCGATCACGGCCGTGCTCAAAGATGCCGACAACGTCGAAAAGCCGCGGCTGCTCGATTTGCAGCTCGACGCCCAGCGGCGATTGGCCGATGCCGAGAGCCAGTTCTTTCGAGCGCTGGCCGAGCATGAAGTGGCGATCAAAAACGTGCACTTAAGCAAGGGCTCGCTGCTCGATTACAACCAGATCTATCTCACCGAAGGGGACTGGCCCGCGAAGGCCTACGCCGATGCGTCCCGCCGCCAGCGGCTCAAAGTGGGGGGCTGCCACCTGGACAACTATGTGATGCAGGACCGGATCGTCAGCCAGGGGGAGTATCCGCAGCACACCACCCCGGCCGCGATCGGACTGCCGCCGACAGTGCCCAAGAGCGGCGATCCGCTCGAGCGATTGCCGGCCGTCGAGCCTTGAATTCATTTAGCCGCGTTGCTTGCGACGCTCTCCGTTCCCAATTCATTTAGATTGGGCGCCATTGTCGCTCCCCGCGAATTCGCATTCAGGTTAACAGCGAAAATCGGCCTTTGGCCCCTGCCAACCGCCGCAACTCCAATCCAGTTCACCGCTTGCGCCCCGTTAACAGGATTTCGCGTTCTCTGTTAACCTGCGCTGGCGAGCACCGCGTATTTTCTCGTCTCGATTGGCCTGGCTCGTTAACGCCACAGGCGAAATCGGGGTTTCCCGTTAACCACAGGTCTTCTCCCCTCGCAATGAGCACGTCTGGCATCCGTCGGCGACTGTGGCAAGCATTGGTATTCCCGTTCCCTTCCATTGTCCTCGTCCTCGTCGTCGTCGTCGTCCTCGTCCTCGTCCTCGTCCTCGATTTGCCGGCGGACCGCCTCCCGAGGGAAGCGCGGCCCGGCCCGGCCGCGCATCTGGCGCAAAAGCCACTACGAATTAGATCAACAGTACATGTTCCTGTCAAGCCACCTACTACAGATTGTATGTCCACTATTCGCGCCCTACTACATATAGTAGTCGGCCCCCTAAAAGTCTGGCCCGGCGCGGCTACGAATGGCCCGCCTATCGAGTCACGCCGATTAGCCTTTGATTTCGTCAAGTCCGATTTCCGCCAAGTACCTGTAGCAGTCCAATTCTGCCGCGTAACTCTCTTGACGGTAGAACGCTTTGATGACAGAGTTCCGGTCCAGTGCTGTCTGCCAAACGACGCCATCCTGGCCGGCAGCAAGCGGACGCGCAGAGATGCTTTGACGTTGACAGTACGCTCGTATTCGCCTGATGGCATCTTCGCTGTCCATGCCTGAAATCCAAATAAACCGCGATTCTCCAGACGTTAGCATCCGGCTGTTAGTTCGAGGGCAACGCCTGCGAGTGTCAAAAATCGGCCCATCGCGGATTGTGCTTCGTGACCGGGTGGATGCGCCAGCGACATCAGCCCGGCTTGTGATAGTCGTCAACGGCCGGCGTCGGAGCAGAAGAATAATGCTTCCACACGGCCTAGACCGCCACTCACGGGCTGCCACGTATTTCTAAATGCGGCCGGCAGGATTTGCACCTGCCCGGGGCTGATCCGGGGCACCCAGAAGAATTCGCCGACGCGCCAGGCTACCGCCAGCGGAAGATGCGCAGCGCGATCGTGAAGGTGATGCTGGCGTAGGCTGCCAGGATCGCGAGCTGCGGCCAGAGCGCGGCTAGCGATTTGCCTTCCAGCATGATCCCGCGGAGCGCCTGGTTGAGCGCGGTCAGCGGCAGCAGGTTGATCACCGGCTGCACCGCCTCGGGGAAACGCTCGGAGGAGAAGAAGACTCCGGAGAGAATCCACATCGGCAGCATTACCAGGTTCATCAGTCCCGAGACCGTTTCGATCGTCTGCACGCGGCTGGCCACCAAGAGGCCGATGCCCGCAAAAGCCGCCCCGCCCAGAAGCACCACCGCGGTCAGGTCGAGATAGCTCCCTTGGCTGCGGATCCCAAAGGCCAGGTAGCCGAAGAGCAGGAGAATGAGGATGTCGGCCAGCGTAAAGATGAGGCGGCTGAAGATGATGGCGATCAGAAAATCGCTGCGGCGCATCGGCGTGGCCAGGAACCGCTTGAGCAGCTTGCGGACCCGCATATCGACGACGACAAACCCCACGCCCCACATGCCGCCCCCCATCAATCCCATGCCCATCATGCCCGGCAACAGAAAATCGATATACCGCGAGCCGGGCTCTTCGAGGTGTTTGACTTCGGGGGGCGGGGACGAGGGATTTGGGTTGCGGAACAGAAACGACTCGACGGCATAGCGAGCCAAGCGGCTTTCTGCCCGCCGCGGCTCGTCCCAGAATTGCAAGTCCATCTGCGAACCGTCCGGGTTCACTTCGATCACGAGGTCGGTCTTGCCGGACTGAAGTCGTTTCCGCCAATTTTCGGCCGGTGAGACGTTGACTTTGAAGCGCGGGTCGGTGTCGAGAATCGCCTTGAGAGTTTGGATTTTGGTTTGGCGATTGGCGGACCCTGCGTCCCCATTCCCTGAACCCTGAACCCCGAACCCTGAACCCTGGTTCCTAGCGATGTCGCTTTGACCTTTGACCTTGGACCTTGGACCTTGGACCTCCACTCCCTCCACCAGATCCACCGCAATCACTTCCACCGGATTGTCGCGGAAGGCGATCCCCAGCGACATCATCATCAGGATCGGGAAGCCATAGACCCAGAAGATGGCCGCCGGCTCGCGGATGAAGAGCTTGAGCCGTGCCAGGGTCAATTGCCACACGGGCCAATCACGCAGGCTGGCCATTGGCGGGCTCCTCCAGATGGCGGCCGGTGAGCGAAACGAACACGTCCTCGAGCGTGGCGTGTCGCGTGGTCAGGTGGGCCAGCGTGCGGCCCGTCCCCTGCAAATGTCCGAGCAGGGCCGGCAGGGCAATATGCGGCTGCTCGACCGCCAGGCTGTAGCCATCTTCGCCAATGCGGGCCGAGCGGACCGATGGGAGCCGGGCCAAATCCGCGTCGTCGAGCGGCTGGGAGCCGGCCTCCAGCGAAAACGAAATGATGTTTTCGCCGCCAAGTTGAGCGATCAGCTTCGCCGGCGAACCCAGGGCGATGATCTTCCCATGATCGACGACGGCGACGCGATCGCAGAGCCGCTCGGCCTCGTCCATGTAGTGCGTAGTCAGCAGGACAGTGCGGCCCTTGGCGCGGAACGCACGGATCACTTCCCACAGCTCGCGCCGCGATTGCGGATCGAGGCCGGTCGTTGGCTCGTCGAGAAACAAGAGCTGCGGATTGCCGACCAGGGCACAGGCGACGGCCAGCCGCTGCTTTTGCCCGCCCGAGAGCTTGACGAAGTACGCGTTTGCCTTTTCTTCGAGCGAAACGCGGGCAATCGCTTCGTCGGGGCCGATCCCTTCGCGATAGAAGCTGCGGAAGAGGGCCAGCGTTTCGCGGACGGTAAGCTTTTCGGCGAGCTGCGTTTCCTGAAGCGAGATGCCGATCCGCTGACGGATATGTTCGTCGTCGGCCCCCCAGCGGTAGCCGAGGACCTGCACGTCGCCGCTGGTGGCATCGAGCAGGCCCTCCAGAATCTCCATCGTCGTCGTCTTGCCGGCGCCGTTGGGGCCGAGCAGTCCAAAGCACTCTCCCTCGTGCACGTCGAGGTCCAGGCCGCGCACCGCTTCGACGGGCGGCCGGCCGTCGTAGCGCTTGACTAGCTGCCGGCACTCGATGGCGTGGGGCATGAATGGGCCGCGGGCGGGCGGAAACGAACCGTACGCAAACGATACCTTGAGGCTAGGGACGAGGGCTA
>JAKEHX010000711.1 GCA_022614795.1 Planctomycetaceae bacterium
ACGCCACCTAGGACGGCTCCGCCGTCGCCGGGAGCGATTATGTGGCGACGGCCGGGATGCTGACGTTCTCGCCCGGCCAGACCTCCAAGACGATTACCGTGACAATCAAGGGGGACAAGAGCAAGGAGTACGACGAGTACTTCTACGTGTTTTTGAGCGACGCGAGCAGCAACGCGCTGCTCTATAACTCCGCCGGTTCAGGCACGATCCTCAACGACGACGGCGGGAAAGGCCCCAGACGCTAGCGCCGTCCCCGCGTTGCTGTTGGGCATCAGACAACCGGTCCAATGATCTCGCCAAATTCTGGTGCGTAGCGAATGTGGCCGCCGCGGAGGGAGTCAGCCGCGGCGGTCAGCGGCAGGAATTGAAAGGCGTCGGTGGTGCCGTAGTCGCCCGTGAGGTTCCAGCGGCTGGCGGGGGCGAAGCCGAAGCGCGGGTAATAAGTCTCGTGGCCCAGGACGACGACCCACGCTACGCCCTGGCGACGGCACGCGACGATTCCCTGGCGGATCAGGGCCGAGCCGATGCCCTGGTTTTGGAAAGCGGGAAGGACGGCGACGGGAGCCAGGCCCAGGCCGGTAGGTTCCGCCGGCCCGGCGGAACCCTGACTTGCGAGTGCAAGGTCGGATCGCCGTTCAGGTCCCGCGGGGCCCGCGAGACCTACCGATGCGGATACTAAAGTTGCCGGACTGAAAAGAATGTGGCCGACGATTTGCCGATCGATCTGGGCGACTAGCGAAATGGTCGCCTTGCCACGCTCAACCAAGAGGGTAACGAGCCGGGCTTCCAGATCGGTGGGGAAGGCGGCACGATGGACGGCGTCCATGCCGGGCAGATCGGCGGCAGCGGCTGGCCGGACATGGACCTGTGCCATGGGAATTCTAGTGAAAATGCGTCAACTCCCCGGATGGGTGATTGACAATGATGTGAACATTTGAGACATTTGGACAAAATGACATTTTGAGATGCCATCAACTCTGATCCAGACGAGCCGAGGCCAGACGAACCAAAGAGAGACGGCTGATGACATTGTTCGCGCAACGGATGGTTAAATGGATGCCGGACCTTGAATTGGCAGGCGTGGAGTGGCACTTTGTCTCCATTAAACTACCTAGGCGTCGCTGGCCAGAAAATTGGCGTTAAACATCGGCGCAACCTCAAGCCACAGCAATGGTTGCGAAAAGTTGAATGCGTCGAGAAAGCACCAAATTTGCGCAAAAGTTTAATCGGCCTGTAGCGCGCCGAGTTGGCGCTAGCGGTGCTTGCCCTTGCAATCGCCCGGGCGGGTGATACATTGAGCGGCTTGTTGTTTTTCGGAAGGTTGTCAGGCAATAGTCTCTAGGCGTGCAGTAGTAGAAGGAGATTCGTCGCACCGGAGCCGGCTGCCTCGCGATGGGCGGGCATCTGGCGGCGTGGAGGAATCACGGCAGACCATGACAGTCACCAAAGAGCGGAAGCGGGAGTTGATTCAGCAGTACCGGCGGGCCGAGACGGACTCGGGATCGCCCGAAGTGCAGATTGCGGTTGCCACGGCCCGGATCAACAATTTGACCGAGCACATGCGAACGCATGAGAAGGACTACGCCAGTCGGCGGGGGCTGCTAGCCCTGGTGAGCCGGCGGCGGACACTGCTGGACTATTTGCGCCGCGTGAACCCGCAGGGGTATCTCGACCTGATCAACAGGCTCGGGATCCGCAAGTAGGTCGGCGCTGGTGGGCAGGGAGACTTCTTGGGATCCTTCCTGAGGGCCTTCCTGGAGAGGGCGCCAGCGGCCAGGTTGGGAAGCAGTCAAGTCGCCATTGTTGTCGCGGTTCTTCTTTCGCTCGGCTACTCCGCTCGGAGGATGCCCGGTCAGGCAGTTGGATCGTGCCCCCAGCGGCTCGACCGCCACCGTCGCTGTAGTGATGGATCGTCAATTGCACAGCACGCCAGGGACGCATCGTAAAGGCAGGTAAAGGAAGTGACTAAAGTTCGCGTTGAAAGGCAAATTGGCAACAGCGTCCTCTCATTTGAAACGGGCTACTTCGCCAAACAAGCCCACGCCGCCGTCGTCGCCCAGTACGGCGAGACCGTAACGATCAACACCGCGACCAGCGGGCCCGGCCGACCCGGCATCGATTTCTTTCCGCTCACGTGCGACTACCGCGAGCGGACCGCCGCGGCGGGCAAATTCCCCGGCGGCTTTATCAAGCGCGAGGGCCGGCCGACCACCAAGGAGACGCTCACCTCGCGGCTCATCGATCGGCCGATCCGCCCGCTCTTTCCCAAGGGATACCGCGACGAAGTGCAGTGCCAGTGCCTGGTGCTGGCGAGCGACAAGGCGAACGACGCCGACGTGATCGCGATGAATGGCGTGGCCGCGGCCTTGTTCATATCGCCGCTGCCGTTCCAGGGGCCGATCGCCTCGGTGCGCGTGGGCCGCGTGAATGGCACGCTGATTGCCTTCCCCACCCACGAGGACCTGGAGGACAGCGATCTGGACCTGATCGTCAGCGGCTCGGAAGAGTCGGTCGCGATGATCGAGGGCTTCGCCCGCGAGATCAGCGAAAACGACATGTTCGACGCGGTCCTGTTCGCCCACAAGACTATCAAGGACATCATCGCCCTCCAGCGCGAGTTCTACGAGAAAGTGGGCGTCGTCAAGGAAGAGTTCGTGCCGCCGCCGGACACGGGCCTCGATGCCCGCCTCAAGAGCCGCTACTACGACGCCCTCAAGTCGGCCAAGCAAACCACGGGCAAGCAGGCCCGCGCCGAAGCGGTGAAGGCGGTGAAAGAGAAGGCAGTCGCCGAATTCATTCCCGATCCGGCCGCGGCCGACGCGATCAAGCCCGAGGACTTCAGCACGGCCTGGAGCGACCTCACGGAGCGCGTCGTCCGCGACTTGATTCTGAGCGGCACGCGTCCCGACGGCCGCGACTATCGCTCGCTCCGTAACATCGAGTGCGCGGTCGATGTCCTGCCGCGGGTGCACGGCTCGGCTCTGTTCCAGCGGGGCGAGACGCAAGCCCTCGTGACGATTACGCTGGGCACCTCGCGCGACGAGCAGCGGGTCGACGGCTTGCAGGACGAGTACAGCAAGAAGTTCATGCTCGACTACAACTTCCCGTCGTTCTCGGTCGGCGAAGTGCGTCCGATCCGCGGGCCGGGCCGCCGCGAAATCGGCCACGGCGCACTTGCCGAGCGAAGCGTGAACCCCGTGCTGCCCGCGCCCGAAGAGTTCCCCTATACGATTCGCGTGATCTCCGACATCCTCGAATCCAACGGCAGCTCGAGCATGGCCAGCGTCTGCGGCGCTACGCTGGGGCTGATGGCGGCCGGCGTGCCGATCAGCAATCCGGTCGCGGGCATCTCCGTCGGCCTGGTGAAGGAATCCGAGAACCAGTGGGTGCTCTTGACCGACATCATCGGCGACGAGGACCACTACGGCGACATGGATTTCAAGATCGCCGGCACGCAGAACGGCATCACGGGCATTCAGCTCGACCTGAAGATCGAGGGGATCAGCCCCGACATCATCAAGGCCACGTTCGAGCAGTCGCGCGAGGCCCGCATTCAGATTCTGCGGAGGATGTTGACCACGATTCCGCGCCCGAAGGAAGATATTTCCCAGTGGGCGCCGCGGCTCATCCGCACGCAGATCGATCCGCAGAAGATCGGCCTGTTGATCGGCCCCGGCGGCAAGAACATCCGCGGCATTCAGGAATCGACCGGCACGGTGATCGAGGTCGAGGACGACGGCACCGTGACAATCGCCAGCACCAACCGCGAGTGGGCCGAGGCGGCGATGGCGCAGGTCGAGGCCTGCACGGCGACGGTGCAGATCGGCAAGATCTACACCGGCCGTGTCGTCAGCCTCAAGGATTTCGGTGCGTTCGTCGAGATTCTGCCAGGCCGCGACGGGCTGGTGCACATCAGCGAGTTGTCGGCGGGCTACGTCAGCTCGGTGGGCGACGTCTGCCGCATCGGCGACGAGATGAAGGTGCTGGTGATCGACGTCGATGAGCACGACCGCGTGAAGCTCAGCCGCAAGCGGGCTCATGAAGAGCTGGGCATTCCCGACGAGCTGGCTGCGGTCGGCGAAGGGGGCGGTGACCGCCCGCCGCGCGGCGAAGGGGACGGCGAAGGGGGTGGCGGCGGCTATCGCGAAGGGGGCGGCTATCGTGAGGGCGGCGGAGGCGGCTACCGCGGCGGCGATCGCGGCGGACGCGGTGGTCGCGGCGGCGGTGGCGGACGCGGCGGCGATCGAGGTGGTCGCGGCGGTCGCGGCGGCGGTGGCGGCGGTGGCGGATATCGCGACCGGCGATAGATCAGTAGTCCAAGGTCCAAAGTCCGAGGTCCAAGGTCGAGTCACATCCGACCTTGGGCTTAGGCCCTGCACCGTGGCCTGTGTTGCGCGCGTCCGAAGTCCGAGTCGAAAGTCCACAGTCCAGTGCCAGCCGATCTTGACTTTGGACCTTGGACTTTGGACTTTGGACCAAGAACTTGGACCTTGGACCATGTCTGACGATCAGCCGATCACAAATGGTGACGCCCTGGACCAACTCCGCGGCCAATACGCCGAACTGGCCGCGCTGGCCGGCTCGCTCGCGCACGAGATCAAGAATCCACTCTCGGTCATCCGGATGAACATGGACCTGCTGGCCGAGGATTTCGCCAGTCCTCAATCGCCGCGCGAACGGCGGGCCCTGTCCAAAATCGAGATGGTCGGCCGGCAATGCGAGCGGCTGGAGAACCTGCTCAACGATTTCCTCCGCTTCAACAAGGTCGGCCGGCTGGACCTGCACCTGGGAAGCCTCAACGATCAGATCGAGCGCGTCCTCGACCTGTTCGTTCCGCAGGCCGCCAGTTCCGGCGTCGAGATTGTCCGCTATCTCGATCCCGACTTGCCGAGCATTCGGCTCAACGGCGAGACGCTCCAGGCGGCCCTCGTGAACCTGGTGAAGAACGCCCTGGAGGCGATGCCCGACGGCGGGCAATTGGTCGCTCGTACGCGCGTCACGCGGCAAGGGGTCGCCCTGGACCTGATCGACACCGGCTGCGGCATGGACGAACGGACGGCGATGAAGATGTTCGACGCGTTTTTCAGCACCAAAAGCGGCGGCAGCGGCCTGGGCCTGCCGACGGCCCGGCGAATCATCGAGGCCCACGGCGGGCGGATCGGCGTCCACAGCGAAGCAGGCCGCGGCACGCAGTTTACGCTGGAGTTCCCCACGCCGGCGCGGATTGGGGAGTGAGGAGAATTGCGGAGTTCGGAATGTGGATTGTGGATTGGGGAGTACTGAGTACCCAGTACTTCGTACTCGGTCCCATATCTCGTGGGCCTGGGACGACTTCGCTATCATCGACACATGCCCGACGAACGAACCACCGACGCTGCCGAAGCCGCTTTGCCGCCGCTAAGGCTCCTGATCGTCGATAACGACGAAGCGCTGGCCCGCGCGATGGAAGAGAGCCTGGTGAAGGTCGGCTACGAGTGCATCGTCGCCACCAGCGGCCCGGAAGGAGCGCGGAAGATCGACACCGACACGTTCGACATCGTCGTCACGGACCTGGTGATGAACGATGTCGATGGCATGGAAATTCTGGCCCGCGCCCGCCAGAAGCTGCCCGAGGCGGAGGTGGTCCTGGTCACTGGCCACGCGACCGTCCCCAAGGCGGTCGAAGCCATGCAGCTGGGGGCGTTCAATTTCCTCGAAAAGCCGATCACTCCCAACCGTCTGCGGGCCGTTTGCGAAAAGGCCGCCGACGCGATCCGCCTCAAGAGGCAGAACACCGAGCTCCGCGAGCGGCTCGACGAGCGTTTTGGCTTCGAGGGGATCATCTTCGCCAGCAGCAAGATGCAGCAGGTGATCGACCGGCTCAAGCGGATCGCACCGACCGACGCGACCGTGCTGATCACTGGCGAAAGCGGCACCGGCAAGGAGCTGATCGCCCAGGCGATCCACCAGAACAGTCCCCGCAAAGGGAAACGGATCGTGGCGATGAACTGTGCCGCGGTGGCCGAGAACCTCGTCGAGAGCGAGCTGTTTGGCCACGTGAAGGGCGCCTACACCGACGCCCATAGCGACCGCGTCGGCGCGTTTGAGTTTGCCAACGGCGGGACGCTGTTCCTGGACGAGGTCGGCGACATGCCGATGAGCACCCAGATCAAGCTGCTCCGCGTGCTCGAGGAGCACCAGATCACGCGCGTAGGCGACAACAAGCCGATCCGCGTGAATGTGCGCGTGGTCTCGGCCACCAATCGTCCGCTGGAGGACTTGGTCGCCGCGGGCAAATTCCGCAACGACCTGTATTTCCGGCTGAAAGTGGTGACGGTCGATCTGCCCGCCCTGCGCGAGCGGCGCGAAGACATCGTGCCGCTGGCCGATCATTTCCGGCGCCAGTTCGCCAAGCGGCATCACAAGTCCGTTAAGAATATGTCGCCCGTCGCCACGAAACGCCTATTTGCTTTTGACTGGCCCGGCAATGTGCGCCAATTGCGGAACGCCATTGAGACGATGGTCGTGCTCGATACCGACGGCGTGCTGGATATCGACGATCTGCCGCCGGAATTGGCCGAAGCGCCGCCGGCCGCGGCAAGCGCGCCGGTTTCGGCGGGCGGCGGGCCGCTCGCGCTGATCGGCCGCCCGATGGACGAAATCGAGCGCTGGGCGATCGAAGAAACGCTGAAACTCACAAGCGGCAACCGGGAAGAGGCGGCCAAGGTGCTGGGCATCGGGGCGCGCACGTTGTACCGGAAGTTGGAGAAGTATGCGGGCGGCCCGAGCGACAAACAAAACGACATTGACAAACAAAGCCACGACGACGAATGAATTGCCGGTGGAATCGAGCGATGTTAAACTGAGCACGAATGAGCCTCGGCAGTTCCCCACCAATGGACACCGGCATTTCCACCACCAGCCCACCTCTTGGCTTTGACGTACCCCCCATGTCCATGCGCCGGTTTACCGTGGCCGAATATGAGCGACTGGCTGAAACGGGCGCGCTTACCGAAGACGATTCGGTGGAGTTGCTGGAAGGACTGATTGTCAAAAAGATGACCAAGAATCCACTTCACGATTCAACCATCGACTTTCTCAATCAAGTCTTGGGGCAGCAATTGCCCCTCGGCTGGTTCCTGCGAATTCAAAACGTATTGCGAACGGACGACAGCGAGCCGGAGCCTGACGTCGTCGTTACGATTGGTAGTCTTCAGCAATTCCGGCAGCGGCATCCGACTGGAGAAGAGGTCGCGCTCGTCATCGAAGTGGCCGATTTGTCGCTCGAGCAGGATTGGCGCAAATGCCGCATTTATGCTCGCGCCGGCGTCCCAGAGTATTGGATCGTCGATCTCAACGGCCCCTGCTTGGAAGTATTCGCACAACCGAATCGGGCCACGGGAAAGTACGAGAGCCACGTTCGTCGAGTGGCGCCCGAAGTAGTATCAGTGTTTCTGGCGCCACACGCTCAATTGACAGTGGACCTGCAGGAACTCCTCCCGCACGCCGCCAAATAAAGCGGCCCGCTCTTTCGTCACACGGATGTGCCATGCCCACCATTCGCCAACTTCCGCCCAGCGTCGTCAACAAGATTGCCGCCGGCGAGGTGATCGAACGGCCGGCGAGCGTCGTCAAGGAGCTGCTCGAAAACTCGGTCGATGCGGGCGCGACGCGGATCGACGTGTCGCTGGGGCAGGGGGGGACCGACCTGATCCGCGTGCTCGATGACGGCTGTGGCATCACATCGTCCGATCTGCCGCTGGCGGTCGCGAGCCACGCCACCAGCAAGATCACCAGCGCCGATGACTTGTTTCGCGTCGGCACGTTTGGCTTTCGCGGCGAAGCCCTGGCATCGATCGGCGAGGTCAGCCATCTCGTCATTCGCAGCCGCGAGCGCGGAGCCGACGCGGGCTACGAGATCGAAGTCGATGGGGGCCGTCGCTCGGAAATAGCGCCGTGCGGCTGCCCGATTGGAACGGCCATCGAAGTCCGCAATCTGTTCTTCAACACGCCCGTCCGCCGCAAGTTCCTGCGGGCGTCGCAAACGGAGATCGGCCATGCGAGCGAAGCGTTTACGCGCCTGGCCCTGGCGCATCCGCGCGTGCACTTTACGCTGCGGCACAACGAGCGTTTGCTCTTCGACCTCCCGCCGGTCGCCAACTGGCGCGAGCGAATCGGCGCGTTCTTCGGCCGCGATCTCGAGTCGTCGCTGATCCCCATCGAGAACTCCGACGGCGAGGTCCGCATTCACGGCTTCGTCGCCGATCCCCAGCACAGCCGCGGCAACAACCGGATGCAGTATCTGTTCCTGAACGGCCGACACATCCGCGACCGGGCGCTCCAGCATGCCCTGGGCGAAGCTTATCGTGGGTTGCTCCTGTCCGGGCGATTTCCGATCGGCTTTTTGCGGCTGGAAATGCCGGCGGAGGCGGTCGACGTCAACGTCCATCCGACCAAGCTTGAAGTCCGTTTCGCCGACAGCGGCCGCATATACTCGCTGCTGTTGGGCACGATCCGCAAGAAGTTCCTGGCGACCGATCTGACCGCAAGAGTGCAAGCTCCGCTAGGGGCAGCCGAGCCAGGAGCGGAGGCGGCGGACAGCGAGGCTGTCGCCCGTCACCGCCGCGAACTGGTGAATTGGGCGAAGGGCGCGCTCGCCCCGGCGGCCGGTACGGCAGTGGCCGACGAAGAACAGTCTCCTCAGTCCCTGCTGGAGTTGCAGTTCGACCGGCCGAGCGGACCGCTCGAGCTGACCAGGCTCGACCGCGCTTGGGAGCCGGCCCCGACCTCGCCGCGTCTCGAACAAGCCGGCGAAGCCGCCGGCCGGCTTGCCGGACATCCGCTGGTCGAGCGTACGGCGCCGGCCCGAATTGATCCGCCGCAGCCCACCAGCCGATCGCATCTCGGGTTTCAAATTCACAATCGCTATCTGGTCACCGAGAATGCCGACGGCATGGTGGTGATCGACCAGCACGCCTTGCACGAGCGGATCCTCTACGAGCAGCTGCGCGAGAAGGTCCTGGCTGGAGATATGGAAACCCAGCGGCTTCTGGTTCCCGAGCCCGTCTCGCTCGCGCCCGCCGAGGCGGCAGCCGCCTTGGAGGCCAAAGACGTCTTGGGGCAGCTGGGCATCGAGGTCGAGCCGTTCGGCGGCGACACGGTGCTTGTTTCGAGCTACCCGGCAATGCTCGCCAACCTCGCCCCCGCGGAGATGCTCCGCCAGGTCATCGAGCAAATCGTAACCAGCAGCAAGACGCCGAACCGGCGCGACCTGGTCGATGAACTCCTGCATATGATCGCCTGCAAAGCGGCCATCAAGGCGGGCGATCGGCTGGCCCCGGAGGAGGTTACCGCGCTACTCGAGCAGCGTCACCACTACCAGGATTCGCACCACTGCCCGCACGGACGGCCCACGGCCTTGGTCTTCACCCGGGAAGAACTCGACCGGAGATTCAAGCGAACGTAGGTTTGAAGTTTCAGGTTCCAGATTCCAAGTTTCAAGTTGAACATGAAACCTGAAACCTGAAACTTGAAACTTGGGACTTGAAACGGAGGCCGGCCGCCCTTGATTCCCCTGCCAGGGCAGGTCATTCTGGAGCGTGCCTGAGCACTCATTTCATTTCGATTCAGTTTCCCGTCCTCATCGCCGCTACCGGTTCCGATGCCCGCTTCTTCTTTGCTCTGTGTGACCATCGGCCGCGGTCGCCACCGGGCCCTCATCGCTGAGCACAAGCATCTTGCCGAGCAGGGCTGCAAGCTCGTCGAACTGCGCCTCGATTTCCTGATGACGCCGCCAAACCTCAAGCGGCTCTTGGCCGCGCGGCCTTGCCCGGTTGTTGTCACGTGCCGCCGCGAAAAGGACGGCGGACGCTGGACCAAAAGCGAGGAATCGCGGCTGATGCTCCTGCGGCAGGCGATCGCGGCGGGCGTGGAATACGTCGATTTGGAAGAGGACATTGCCGCCAGCATTCCGCGCTTTGGCGATACCAAGCGCATCATCAGCTACCACAATTTTCGCGAGACGCCCGAAGACCTGAGCGCGCTGCACGCCCGGCTGTCAGGCCTGAATGCCGACATCGTCAAGATCGCGACGATGGCCCACGGTCCGCACGACAACGTGCGCTTGCTCCGCCTGATGCGGACCGCGCGCATTCCCACCATCGCCATCTGCATGGGCGAGTTCGGGCAGCCCAGCCGGATTCTGGCCGGGAAGTTCGGAGCGCCCTTCACCTACGCCACATTTCATGCCGAACGGTCGATGGCCCCCGGGCAGCTATCTTATCAACAGATGCGCGAGGTTTATCACTATGAGGACATCAACACCGATACCGACGTCTATGGCGTCATCGCCGACCCCGTGGCTCACAGCCTGAGCCCCGTCATCCACAACGCTGCGTTTAACGAGCTGCGGCTCAACAAGATTTACGTCCCGCTTCGCGTACCACGAGAGGAGCTGTCGCAATTCATGCACGATGCCCGCGAACTGGGCATCAAGGGCCTGAGCGTCACGATCCCACACAAGGAAGAGATCTGCCAGAAGCACCTCGATAAGTGCGACGACTCGACGCACGAAATCGGGGCCTGCAATACCGTCTTGCTCAAAGAGAACCGCACGTACGGTTACAACACTGACTACGCGGCCGCGATGGCCAGCCTGGACCACATGTTCGGCGGAGATGAAGGTGCGTCCGGGCTCAGGGGCAAGACGGTCCTGCTGCTAGGCGCCGGCGGGGTGGCACGGGCGATCGGCGTGGGGCTCAAGCGCCGCGACACCGATATCATCATCGCCTCTCGCACCATGGAACGAACCGAAGAACTGGCCCGAATTCTCAAGGCGAAGGCGATCGCCTGGGGGCAGCGCCACGGGGTGAAGCCCCACTTGATCGTCAACTGCACGCCCATCGGAATGCATCCCAATGTCGATGAATCGCCGATCGAGGCCCGCTACTTGCAGTCCGGGATCGTCGTCTTCGACACCGTCTACAATCCGGAACAGACGCTGCTGATCAAGCAGGCCCGCGACTGCGAGTGCACGTATATTACCGGCATCGACATGTTCGTCAGCCAGGCTTCGATCCAATTCAAGCACTTCACCGGCCAGGAAGCGCCGGTCGACTTGATGCGCAGGGTCGTCAAGCAGGCTATCAGCCCGGTCAAGGTCCAGTAAGCGATTCTCGAATGAACATCTTCCTCATTGGCTATCGCGGCAGCGGCAAGTCGACCGTCAGCCGCCGGCTGGGCGAGCTGCTCGCTTGGCCGTCGGTCGATGCCGACAGCGAGCTGGAACAGCGCGCGGGCAAATCGATCAAGGACATTTTCGCCGCCGGCGGAGAGAGTGCGTTCCGCGAGCTCGAAATCCGGGTTATTGGCGACCTGGCCAGCCGCGACAAACACGTCATCGCACTCGGGGGGGGCGCGATCCTCCACGAGGTCAACCGCAAAGCAATCGCCGGCCGCGGGCCGGTGGTCTGGCTGCGGGCGTCGCCCGAGACGCTGTATGCCCGCATCAACGCCGATCCGACAACCGAAGAGCGCCGGCCCAACTTGACAGCGCAGGGGGGTGTCGACGAAATTCGGACGCTGCTCGAACAGCGCACGCCACAGTATCGGGCGTGCGCCGACATCACGGTGGACGTGAACCGGCTCGATCCTGACGAAATCGCCCGCCAGATTCTGGCGTCCCTTTCCAAGCGGAAACTCCTTTGAATGTCTGGTTGAACCTGCCGCTTGCCGTGAGACTGGCGGGCGTGTTTCTGGCGGGTTTGGCAGTGGGGGGCGCCGTCAACTGGGCCATTTACTCACTCGCCTGGTTTGCACGGCCGATCAGTCCCTGGTCGCCGCCTCACGCGCAGGCGCCCGCACGCCGCTGGTCTGACCGCCTGCCAATCATCGGCTGGTGGGGCATGCAGCGCGAGTCGTCCTTGCACGGCGAGCTGTTTTGGCTGCGGCCCATCGTGATCGAGCTCACCCTCGCCGTGGGGCTGGCAGGGCTTTATTACTGGGAAGTGGAGCTGGGCGGGCTGATTCCGCTCAGGCCGCTGCCGCCTGGGCTGGGGCTCATGTTGCACTGCCAGTTTCTGGCGCACGCAATTCTCATCGGGCTGATGACTGCGGCAACGTTCATCGACTTCGACGAGAAGACGATCCCCGACGAGATCACGCTTCCGGGCATGCTCCTGGGGCTGTGCCTGGCCGCGGCATTGCCGTGGTCGCTGCTGCCCGTGGTGATCCCC
>JAKEHX010000085.1 GCA_022614795.1 Planctomycetaceae bacterium
CACCAGGCCAATGTCGTCATACACGGTTGCCTTCACATCGACCTCTTCCAGCGCCGAGACCTCGAGGTCCCGGGCCGGAAACGTCGGCTTGAGCGCCGGCGGCTGGTTCGGCAGCACGTGAATCGAGAACTGCGCCTGCTGGGTGTTCTTGCGGCCGGCATCGTCAACCAGTTGCAGCGCAAGCCGCCGCGACTGGGTCAGCTTGAGCGTCGCATGCATGGCGGCCGGCTCGGCGGAATCGGTCACGGCAAGCACAATAGGGTCCGCCGCGCCCGGCCGCGAATCGACGAGCATCGCGGACGCCACCGGCTTATTCAATCGGCAGATAATCGTCAGCTCGGTCCCTTCGACCGCCGAAACCGTGCGCACATCTTGAATGAGCCGCGGCTCGAGACCCGTGTATGCCGGATAGACGAGCTTCGCGTCGGCCCGCTCCAGTCGCGGATATTCGAACACGGCGATCTTGTACGCCGGCGTGGTTTGTCCGCCCAATTCGATCGTGTACGTAAGCGGCCCGTCCACGAGCGGAATTCGCCCGCCAAAGACCGGATCATCGAGACTGGCGTTCATCGGCAGGCGCGTCACTTCGCCCGATTCGGGCTGGAAAACGAGCGTTGCTTCTGCTGGCATCCGGCCGGTCACGCGGGCCAGGACCATGACACTGGTGCCGCGCTCGACCTCGGTATCGCCGGGTTCGACCTTGACTGCGAATCCGCTGCTCAGTGCCCCCATGCCGCGATCGGCCAAGGCGGCCGCTGCGTCAGCCATCGGGCGGGCAACTGTGAACACCAGAGCGGCCAAGGCGACGGCAAAGACCACCATGGCGACGCAATTGGTCAGGGCCGCAAGCACGATGCTCCGCTGGCTCACAATCTCGGGCCAATGATGCCGCTGAGCGTGGTGCAGCGCCTGGCGAATCACGCTGGCCTGCAAGTATCCAAAGCGCCCGCCCGGAAGCTCCGGCCGCTGCTCGACCGCGGCTAAGAGGCACGTACGCAGCTCGGGAAACGCCGCCTCCACCCGCCGCGCGACGAAGCTCGGATTGCGGGCGGCCGTAGTTGCCAGCCACGCGCCGATGCCCGCCAGGACCGCCGCCGCCAGCACCGCCAGTGGCGTAGCCAGGCCGGTAGGCAAACCCGCCGCCACCTTGATCAAGCACAAGATCGCAGCCACCGCCGCCGCGACGAGCCACGCTGCCGCCAAGAGTTGCCAGAACCGCAGCTGGCGAATTCGGCTGGCCACCTTGTCGAGTTCGTCGAGCAAATGATCGTGGATCATCCAGTTGTCTCCACAAGGTCTGGTTTGGGGGCATCGAGCTGCTGTGCGGCCCGGCCCGCCCACCACGTTTCAACAATCAGTAGACCGAGCACCGCCACCAGAATCCAGCGCCAAACCTTCTGGCGGCCTTCCAGCTCGGTGTCGCGCTCTTGGCGGATGCGCTCCAAGCGCTCCGCGCGCGTCTGGTCGGTTCCCATCTTTACGCCAAGCTGCTCGAGCTGTTCCAGCGCCAGCGGGGCCGTGTTGCTCTCAGCTGCTGGCAGATTGACCGCAAAATGCAATGCCTCCGCCGCGCCAGTCGCGCGATAAACGCCGGGCTCGCTCGTTTCAGTAAAGCTCACAGCGTCCGGCGGCACCTTGACGTCGCTGCCGTCGGGCTTGCGAACGACAAGCGCGGTCCGCGGCGGCGGCAGATCGAGCGGCGCAGGATCGTTGACCGTCAATCCGGCCGCACTTTTCTGCCGCCCGCAGGCGAGGTCCAAAAGGCCGCCGACCAGCGGCACAAACTTGCTCGACAAGGCCAATTGACTTTCGTCGGGGTTCCAGCCGCTCGTGATCGCCAGAACGCGGCCCTGGCCCAGGCGCTGTTCGATGAGGGCCGCATCGCCGTTGTCGAATCGAGCGACGACCACAAGGCCACGACCATTGTCCGCGGTGACCGTCCCGCTTGCCGGCTTGGCACTAGTTACCTTGACCGGCCGATGCCGCCAGAAGTGAATCTTCGTGAAGTCGCTGTATCGCGGGCTGGCCAGCGGGGCAAACAGCGGATGCGTGAAGTCGATTTCGCCAAGGAGAACAAAGTCGTCCTCGCTTGCTGTTTTCTCCTCGCCGAGTTCCAGTCCGGAAATTATGTCCGGCAGTGTCTTCGCCGCTTCTGCGTTTCGCGGGGCCAAGAGCAGAATGCCGCCGCGCTCGACGTATTGCTTCAGCCCCGAAGCTAACTTGCTCGACAGTGGACCAGTCGCAACCACCAGGGACGGCGGAACTGGACCCGACAGAATCTGCGAGTCGTCTCCCTCAAGTTGTTGCACGTCAACGTGCCGCAGCGGATCGCCCGCCACCGCCAGCCGCAGATAATACTGCATCCCTTGCGGATCGTCGGCTGTGTCCGCACCGGCATAGAGCAGCGTGACTTCTTGCCGCTTGAGCGGAACGACGTAGTGGATATTGTCGAAATCGTGATCGTCGCCGCGGAGCACGATTCGATCGGCGGCCATGGCCCCTTCCGGCCGCGGCAAGCGCACGACGCGGCTTTGGCCCGGCGGAACGTAGATGGCTGTCTCTTGGAGCCGGGCCGCGGGCGACTTGACTGCCGCTTTCGATACGCCCTCGGTCAGAGTATCCCACCGCAGGAAAAACTGGTCCGCCTTTGAATCTTCCGCGTTCACCACACGCACGCGCGGCTCGGCGTCTGCCGCGTCCTCATCGCTCGGCAAGAGATGGGCATAGGCATTGCTCACCCGCTTTGGCGCCAGTGACCGCGTGATTAGCCGCAATTCCTTCGGCCACGTGAAGGCTTGCAGCGCCTCGATGCGGCTACCCTTCTGGAAATCACTGATCAGCACGATCTGCGACTGCGCGGCGGACTGCTGGGCGTCGCGGGCGGCGTCCATCTCGCTGGCCACGGCGACGATTGCCGAACCGAGGTCGCCCGTGCTCCAACTCGGCCGCAGCTTACGCAGCTCGCCACGGACCACATCGGTGCGGAGTGCGCCTCCCGGATCAGCAGCCGCGTCGAAATGGACAACCGCCGCCAACCGGTCGGTAAACGTAAAGAGAGCCACCTCATCGTGCGGGGCCAGTTCGTTCAGCTCCTTCTCTGCCGCGGCGATCGCCTGCTGCCACAGGTCGGCCCGTCGCATGCTCGCGGTCGCGTCGATCAATATCGCCACGCGACGCTTGGGCAGATTGCTCGTGGTCAGCATGGCCGCTTCGCGCAAAAACGGACGCGCGAACGCAAACGCCAATAGGGCCAGCGCTCCCAGCCGCATTAGCAAAAGCAGGATTTGATCGAGCCGGCTGCGGCGTGTCAGTCGCGGGGGCGAAGGGGTCAGGAACATCAGCGAGCTGAACGTCTGCCGCCCGCGGGGTGTGCGCCGCACCAGATGCAAGAGCAGCGGCAGCATCAGGGCCGCCAGGCCGGCCAGATACACGGGAGCGAGGATTCCCACTAGGCGCCTCCCGCCACGGCAGGCCGGCGCGCGGCGCTTGGCTTGCGGCTCACCTGTCGCCCGCGCCGCAGCCGCGAATTCATGAGGTCAAAGAGGGCCAGTTCCAACGGCCGGTCGCTTCGCAAATCCACGAGGTCGATGCCGAGCCGGTTGCAAGTTGCCGCGAGTGCTGCCGCGTGCTCGGCGAACCGGCGGCGATACGTGTCGCGCACGCCGTCCGGATCGACGTATAGCTCGCGGCCCGACTCCAAATCGAGGAACATCGCGGCTTCGGCGAACGGAAACGCAATCTCGGCCGGATCGAGAATCCGCAGCACGATGACCTCGTGCCCCTGAGACCGCAAATAGCCCAAATGCGTTTCCAGCCGCTCGATCGGCGCGAGCAAATCCGACAGCAAAACGACCATTCCACGCTTGCGCGACATGCGCGCGACCTCCGCCAGCGGAACGGTCAGATCGGTCGAGGTGCCGCCCGGCGAACGCTCCAGCCCCAGCAGCAAACGGTGCAGATGCCCCGGCCTGAACCGCGCCGGCAGGTATTCCTGAATTGCCGCGTCGAACGTCACCATGCCCACACCGTCACGCTGGAGCGACAGGAAATAGGCAATCGTTGCCGCCGCCGTCTTGGCATACTCGGCCTTGTCGTAGCCCAGCGAGCCGTAGGCCATGCTGCGGCTCAAGTCGACGAGCAGGTAACATCGCAAGTTCGTCTCGTCCTCGAACCGCTTGAGATAATAGCGATCGGATCGGGCAAACAGCCGCCAGTCGAGATAGCGCAGATCGTCGCCGGGCGTGTATTGGCGATATTCGGTGAATTCCACCGAGAAGCCGTGGTACGGGCTTTTGTGAAGGCCGCTCAGGAATCCTTCAACGACGTGCCGTGCCCGCAACTCTAGGTTCTTGATCCGCATCAGCGCTGCTGGGTCGATGAACGCCGCCCCGCGGCTCTGGCGGGACATGCGCTCGGACGCCACGCGATGCATCGTACCGCTCATACACCTACATCCTTTCCAGCGGCGGTCTTTCCTCCCGGCGGCGGCACAATCTCCAGCAACCGATCGATCACCTGCTCGACGGTCACCCCTTCGGCTTCAGCCCGGTAACCAACCAGCACGCGATGCCGCAGCACCGGATGGACAACCGCGCGAATGTCTTGGACCCTAGCATGATTGCGGCCGGCCAGGAGGGCCCGCGCCTTAGCCCCCAGCACCATGTATTGTCCGGCCCGCGTCCCCGCCCCCCAGCTCACCCAATCTCGAATGAAGTCGGGCGCCCCAAGCTGGCTCGGCCGGCTGGCGGCGGCCAATCGCACGGCATAGCGAATCACGTCTTCGGCGATTGGAACGCGCTGCACCACGTCATGAAATCGCCGCACGTCCTCGCCCGAGTAGAGCGGCGCGATCGTGGCCGGCTTGCGCGACGTCGTCTGCTTGACCACCGCTACCTCGTCGTCCTCGGGCAGATAGTCGATCAGCACGTTGAACATGAACCGGTCGAGCTGGGCCTCGGGCAGCGGATAGGTCCCCTCCATCTCGATCGGGTTTTGCGTCGCCAGCACGAAGAACGGCTCTTCGAGCGGATAACGCGTGCCAGCCACCGTGACCTGGTGCTCCTGCATCGCTTCCAAGAGGGCGGCCTGCGTCTTCGGCGGCGTGCGGTTGATCTCGTCGGCCAGGATCACGTTGCCGAAGATCGGCCCCTTCACAAACTGCATCCGCCGGTGGCCGTCGGCCTCTTGCTCCAGAATCTCCGTCCCCGTGATGTCGGCGGGCATCAGGTCGGGCGTGAACTGAATCCGCTGAAATTTCAGGTGGAAGATTTGCGCGATCGACCGCACGAGCAGCGTCTTGGCCAGGCCCGGCGCGCCGGTGATCAGGCAGTGCCCGCCGGCAAACAGGCTCACCAGGAGCTGCTCGACCACGTCGGCCTGGCCCACAATCGTCTTGCCCAGCTCGGCGTAGATCCGCTCGCGGCTGCCGCGAATCTGCTCCACGGTCTGTTGTTCCAGCAGGAATTCGTCCAACTCGGTTGCCACGCTCAAAGCCTTTCGATGATGTCAGTGGTCAGTGGTCAGTAGTCAGTTGGTAGACAGTCAGTGCGGACGGGCTCCCAACCACTGACAACGGACCACTGACAACTGACTAGTGTGTCATCGCATACGTCACAATGTTGATGCCCATCGGGTACGAGTACTTTTCCGAGTATTCCTTGAAATAGCCGGGGTCCATGCCCTCGCGCTCCCAGCCGTCGCCGACGTCGGTGTTGTGGCAGATGAGGGCCATGATCCGGCCCTTGTCGTCCTTGATTGCTCGATAGTGCTGCTGGCCCTCGGTTCCTCGCTCAGCCTTCAGACCGTCATACCAGGCGTGGATGCTCGGAACCTGCGGCTTCTCCTTGAATTCATAAACGCAATGGAAGATGGGGTGTTCCAGCGGCAGCTCTTCGGGCTCACGATCGGGAAAGACCCGTTTGATCTCTCCGTAGAAGTTGTCCCATTCGTATTCGGTCCAGAAATCATCGACCCAGAGGAAGCCGCCGCTCAGGCAGTACTTTCGCAGCGCCAGCACTTCTTCCTCTTCGAAGTAAATGTGCCCCGGCTCGACCATGTAGATGAGCGGATAGTCGAAGAGCGTATCGTCGGTCAGCTCGATGACGCGCCCATTCGGGTCAGACTCGATCGTGGTCAGTTGCTGGAGGCGATACGACAGGTTGAGATCGGCGTCGGGATAGTCCGTGGACCATTTGCCTCCCCGGCCACCCCAGCCTCCGTAAGACTGAAAGCGCACGCGCGTGAAGATAAACACATCGTCCTTGAATTGCTCGTCGTTTTTCCATGCGGGAACGCCGCCGCGATCGGCGACTTCGCCGGGCCGAAACTCGCGGCGATATCCACGCCCGCGCTGGGCGATCGCCACGGCGCAAACGGCCGTTATCGCGACGCCAGCCGCGAACATGCAAATCCATTGACGCCAACTCATGGCTGGGTCTCCTGCGGGTTCTTGTCCTGCGGCTTGTCCTCATTCTTCCCTATTGCTTCGACGATTTCGAGCAGCTTGCGCTGCGCCGCACGGAAACGGGGCGTCTCTTCCAAGGCGAAGAGCGCATGCCGCTTTGCCGCTGGCAAATCGCCCACGCGCGCTAGGGCTGTGGCAAGCTGCAAATGGGCCTGGGCCGGATCAAACGGCGCTAGCAGCAGAATCGCCCGGTACGAATCGACAGCGAGGGCGTCGTCCTGGAGAGCATCGGCTGCGGCCGCGGCCCGGCGATGCGGCTCGGTAGCCAGTGGATTTACCGCCAACCAGCGGAGGGCATATTTGCGCGTCGCCTCCCATTCCCCGCCCTCCACGGTCAACTCTGTAAGCCGGGCCAACATCTCCACGTCATCCGCCGAAAGCTCGGCGAGTTTTTCGAGTGCCGCCCGCTCTTTCTTCGTTTCTTTTAGCTCCCGGTGCACTTGCGCCAGCAGCGAATAGGGATTGGCCGCGCCGGCGTCGTTCGGATACAACTCCCGCATCTTCGTCAGCGGCTCCTTGGCCGCCTGCCACTTGCCATCCGCGATCAGCCGCTCGGCCAGTCTCCGCAAAGCCGCGTAATTGTTCGGATGTTGCTTGACGTAGGCGGCGATCATGTCGGCCGACGCTCGCCGGGGCAGCTCGGGCTCGGACCAATCGGCGCCAGGCGCCATGGCGCTAGCCTTGTCGCGGGCGTATTTGGCGAACTCGGCATCCAGCGCCCCAATCGAGCCGGCGTACCTGCCGAGCGAATCGTTTATCGGCATGCCCACACCCAAATCGACGAGCACACGCTTGAGCGTCGCAATGCCGTATTTCTCAATGACATACTCCACGACCAGCGATGATTCGTAATACGCAAACTGTAAATGCAGCGGCGACTTGGGGCTCAAAAAAGCCCCGCTCAGGCCGCTCACCGGCACCAGATCGTCGCCGAGGATCATCTCGCGGAATTGCGGCTTCATCGACTGGCCCCAGGTCGAGTCGGCCTGCCGCTCCTCATAGACGCTGATTCCCTCGCTCAACCAGCGGGGCATTTTGTTGCTGGTCTTGTTGAGCGTGACGACGTGGCAGAATTCGTGCCAGAGCGTCGCCTCCCAGCACGACGGACTCGTCGCCTGCGAAGCGGGGCTGTTGGCCGTGATCACCGTGCCAAAGCAAACCCCCAAAAAGCCCGCGCCTCCCGGAAGTCCGAACGTGCGGATGGCAAAATCCTCTTGCTTGGGAAAAAGCTCCACGATGATCGGTTCCGGCAATGTCACTTCATACTTCGCACACAGGTCGTGCTTCGCCCGCTTCAATAGGGCCAGCACGCGCCGGCCGTAGATCTCGGCTTCGCGGGCGTCCATCCGCACGAGAAGGCCGTCCTCTTCCAGCGTACGGAACCGAAGCAGGTTGTCTTGCAGCGTGACCAGGTTGTGGGCAAAGACGTTGTAGCCGTCGGAGTCATAGACCTCGCCGGCCAGCTTCCAGCCCTCTTCCTCGCGCCCCAATCGCAACAGGTCCTGGGCAAGTTGCCCCTTGGCGGGCAGGAAATTCGGATCGAACTTGAGGGATTGCCGCTGGTACTGCTCCCCTTCGGCAAAGCGGTATTTCTGCGACAGCTTGAGCCCGATCAGGAAATCGACCTCCGGATTGGCGGGCCAGTGTTTCAAGGCTGCTGCCCGGTGCAGCTTCTCGCTCTCCGGCTGGCTGCGCAGATGGGCGAGCACTGCCCGATACGCGAGGGCCCGCGGATGATGCGGATTGATCTTCTCAACGTGGGCCAGCAGCTTCTCAGCCTCGTCATATTGCTCCGCGTCGATCTTGCCGTCCGCCAAGAGCAGCAAGCTGCGCACATGGTTCGCGTTCTTGGATAATGCCGCCTCCAGGGCTGCATTGGCCTTTTCCGAATCGCTCGCCGCAAAAGCCCGCGCCACGCCGAAATGGGCATCGGCATTGTCGGCATCCAGCTTTGCCGCCTGCTGAAAGGCTTCGCCCGCGAGCAGATAGTCATGTTTCTCAAGCGCCAGATCGCCGCTGGCCAGCAGCACATCGACAAATGCCGGCTGGCGGCGCTTGACCTCGTTATAGACGCCGTCCAATACCTTCTTCGGATCGGTGCCTTGGCTGAGCAGGTAGCGGCCGACAACGACCTGGTTCACCACATCGCTATATTGCCAGGCGGCACGCTTCAGGAGTTGGGCAATTTCCGCGTCGAGCTTCGCGGCGCGCTCGGTCTGCTGATTGAAGCGGCAGACGTCAATTCCCAGCCACCGCAGCTGAATGCTCTGCGGAAACTTCTCCAGGGCGGCGTCGAGCGTCTTGAGCGCGTCGCCGTAACGGCCCAGCTCCATCTCGGCCCGCAGTTTAAGCAGCCGGAAGTTCTCGTTGTAGGCGTTCTCGTCGATCGCGGCTGCCGCCGATTGGGTGCAAGCAGCATATTCGCCTGTTCGCAACAACCTGGTTGTCTCGACGAGATCGGCCGCGTTGGCCGCAACTGCCGCAAAAAGAGAGGCGACGGCAATTAGGCCGCAGCACCGGCGGAAAGGCCGCACCAGGAAAGACAGCCGCCGTGGTTGCCCAAAAATGCGGCTCCGGCGGCTGCAATCAAGCATCGGGGCAGACCCTGCAAGTGCAATCCTCGGTGCTCCACGTCGGCCCCCAAGTTCAGCAAACCGCGTACCGCGGCGCAGACGACGCGAACGTCTTCGATTCTAGCCGAACAGGCTGTCCAGTTCCAACTCCTTCCGTGCTGCATTTGAACATGGCCTTTCGAATCGGCTTGCGTCCTCCCGGGTCCGTGGCCGACAATCTGCTCATGGCTACAGCATCCTCCGCCGCCGCGGCAACTCCTGCCGACCGCCAGTGGTTCATCGTCGGTCGCTGGCAGGAGTTCGAAGGCGAAAGCCGGGCGAGCCTGCTTCGCATTGTCGCGATCGGCGTTTTCTATATCGTGCAGCTCGTCCACTTCTACGGCTTTTCCGATCAGGGCGATGTCGCCGGACAGTTTCATCAGCGAGCCACGGGAGTCGCCGTTGCCTGGACCATGGTCGCCCTGGCGGTGATGCTCTGCCTGCGGCGGCAGATTTTCCCGTCGGCCCTTAAATACGTCACGACCGCCTGCGACCTGCTCTTGCTGACGGCCCTGGCGTCGCTGGGCGCTGGTCCCGATAGTCCGCTCGTGCTGGCGTACTTTCTCATCATCGCGCTGGCCGCATTGCGGTTCAGCCTGGGCCTGGTATGGATGGCGACGCTCGGATCGATGCTCGGCTATTGGCTGCTCGTCGGCATCAAGGACGGCAGGAGCAGCCAATGGTTCGACGCCGATCATGCCGTCGCGCCAGCTGTGCAACTCATCACGCTCGTCAGCCTGGGGCTTACGGGCGTGGTGATCGGGCAGGTCGTGCGGCGGGTAAAAGCGCTCGCCGCGGAGTATGCTCAGCGCGTAAACGTCGCAGGAAAGGCTTGACTCGCATGGCCGCCTTGCACCGCGACTACACCTTCCTTGGCACCACGCAAAGCCTCTGTCCAGAGTGCCTTGCGGTCGTCCCCGCCAAGATCATCAATCGCGCCGGGCGCGTCTATTTCCGCAAGACATGCCCCCAGCACGGCACGCGCGACGATTTCGTCTGCTCTGACGCTCGGCACTACGACCAGATGCAGTTTGCCCTGCCGGCACGCATGCCCGCCGTGTTTGGCGTGGAGCCGGAGAAAGGCTGCCCCCTCGACTGCGGCCTGTGCACCCAGCACGAGCAGCACACGTGCGTCGGTGTGCTCGAAATCACATCGTCATGCAACCTGACCTGCCCCATGTGCTATGCCGCCAGCAGCCCCGGCGGCAAGCATCTTTCGCTGGCCGATGCGATGCGGCAAATCGATCGGCTGGTCGAAGTGGAAGGGCGGGCTGAGGTGTGCCAGCTTTCCGGCGGCGAGCCGACGATTCATCCGCAGTTTCGCGAGATCGTCGAATATGCCCTGTCGCGCGAGATCGACTATGTGATGATCAACACCAACGGCATTCGCTTTGCCCGCGATCCGGTGCTTGTGGAATTGGCCGCCCGACACAAGGACCGCCTGGAGGTCTATTTTCAGTTCGATGGTCTGACGGACGAGGTAAATCGTGCGCTGCGCGGCGAGCCGCTCCTGGAAATAAAGCTCGCCGCACTCGAGGCGCTCGGCAGGGCGGGGGTCCACGTGACGCTGGTCGCGACGCTTCAGGGGGGCGTGAACAACGATCAAATGGGACCGCTGGTCGAATTCGGCCTCGCCCGCCCGTGGATCACCGGCATCAGCTTCCAGCCGGCGACCTATTCGGGCCGGCACGTGCTGCCCGATCAGCTCCAGCGGCGAATCACGTTTCCCGATGTGATCAATGGCGTCGCGAAGCAGACCAATGGCCTGTTTCGCGAGGACGACTTTCTGCCGCTCCCCTGCGCGCATCCGAATTGCCACCAGATCGCCATTGCCTATCGCACGGGCGGGACCGCGATTCCGGTCACCCGCTTCATCGACGCCCGCGCGAACCTTGATCTGTTGGCCAACGGCATCAGCTTCACGCGGGCCAGGTCGCGCGACCTGATCCTCGCGTATTTGGGCAGGCAGGGGTGTTGTGGGGGGAGTTGCGGACCCGAACAGGATGGAGAGACGGAGAGACGGAGAGACGGAGAGAATGAATTGTCCGTCTCTCCGTCCCTCCTTCCCTCCGTCTCTCCCTCTGACACACCAGCCCAGGAGTTCTTCACTCGCATCGTAAACGAGCAACTCGGTGCCGAGAATCTCTTCCGCATCACGATCACCAGCTTTCTTGACGCTTACAACTTCGACGTCCGCCGCGTCATGAAGTGCTGCACCCACCACGTGCTCCCCAGCGGCCACGTGATTCCGTTTTGCGCCTACAACGTGCTCTACCGCGACGGCCACGTGCCGCTGCCGGCGCTGACTAAGAGATTATCTCGCCAGGAAATGTCGGTCACGTGAACCACGAACTCCGCTATGCCCTGGTGATGTTGGCAGCCGTTATCGTGCTGAGCCTGCTTTTGCGCCGCTGGCAGGCGAAGCTGCCACTTCTCTGGTGGCAGAAGCTGGGCCTGGGAATCGGCGGCTTTTGCGGGGCGATGATCGGGGCCAAGCTGCCATTCGCCCTGGCCGATTGGGAGGGACTTGCCAGCGGTACGACGTGGCTGTCCGACGGCAAGACGATCTTGTGCGGCATCGTCGGCGGCTATTTTGGCGTGGAACTGGCCAAATGGACGCTCGACATCCGCATCAAGACGGGTGACACCTTCGCCGTGCCGGTCGCCGTGGCCGTAGCAATCGGCCGGCTGGCATGTTTCGTCGGCGGCTGCTGCTATGGCACGCCGACGAGCCTCCCATGGGGCGTGCGTTTCAGCAGGGCCGGGGACGCGCTGGCGCGGCATCCCACGCAGCTTTACGAGGCGGCCTTTCATCTGACGCTGGCGGCCATTCTCTTGGCTCTGCAACAGCGGGGTCTGTTCCGCGGCCAGCTCGTGAAGCTATACATCCTGGCCTACCTCGCCTATCGCTTCGCCACGGAATTCATCCGCCCCGAGCCGCGGCTGTTTTTGGGTCTCACCGGCTATCAATGGGCGGCACTGGCCCTGGTGCCGGTGTTTGCATGGCTCTGGTGGCGGGATGCAAAGCAAATGTCGCACTCAGATTCATTCAAGCCAGGGGCTGACGGACTCCAACCGGCTCATGCTGAAACAAGGTCCTAGCGAACAATAATTACCCGCCAGCGGCCTGGGCCGTGCACACCGGTCGTGAGTTGGAGTTCGATGTCGCCCGTCTTGCTGGGGCCGGTGATGAAGGTCACGTTGGATGGCATTGCTGATCCCTGAGCTTCCGGCCCTGAAGCTTCGATCTGGGCAATCGCGTCAAACAGGTCGGGCAAAATCTGCCGACGCTCGACGATCGTGACGTAATACGGCGGCAGGAGCGAGGCGACGCGCTCCTGGCCGGGCCGAGAGCACATCATGAGCGTCCCCGTTTCAGCAACTGCGCAGTCACAACTCGTGATTCCAATGTCGCAGGCCAGCATGATTTGCCGCTGCTCGCCCGGCGACAAGAGCGCCAACGAAACATAGTCGTGCTGCGCGATGCCGCGGGCTTTCAGAAAGTCCGCCAGCCCAAACCGGACGAGCAATTCGTGTTGCCACACGAGCGCACTTTTGGCCC
>JAKEHX010000086.1 GCA_022614795.1 Planctomycetaceae bacterium
CCGCTTCGGCCATTTGTTCTACAAAGAGCCGTTCTCGAACTACATTTTGCGCGTCGAGTACCGCTTCGTCGGCCAGCAGTGCCCCGGCGGGCCCGGCTGGGCGATTCGCAACAGCGGGGCGATGCTGCACGGCGAATCGCCGACGACGATGTCCAAGGAGCAGGATTTTCCCGCGTCGATCGAGGTGCAATTTCTCGGCGGTTCGGGCAGCGGCAAGCGGACGACCGCGAACCTCTGCACGCCGGGCACGAACGTCGTGATGCAGGGGGAACTGATCACGCGGCACTGCACCAATTCGACCTCCGAAACCTATCACGGCGATCAGTGGGTCACGGTCGAGATCGAAGTCCGCGGCAACAAGCTTCTGAAGCACATCATCGGCGGCAAGACCGTGCTGGAATACAACCAGCCGCAGCTCGACCCCCGCGATGCCCATGCCAAGGAGCTGATCGCCAAGGCGGGAACCGAGCAGCTGGGCGGAGGCACGATCTCGCTCCAGTCGGAGAGCCACCCCATCGAGTTCCGCAAGGTGGAGCTCAAGAAGCTGGCGGAGTAGCGGCGTGCAGCGGCCCGGCCTTACGAACAAGTGCGGCGAGCGTCACGCGGCGCTTCCTTCCAGCAAGCCGTCGATCGCCAACCTCGCGATTCCCGGCGGTTGGACCGAGCGGGAAGTGACGGTCGGATCGCATACCTTCCGCCTGCTCACGCCGGCCGATCCCGACGAGTTTCTCAATCACCTGGCCGAGCCGGCCGACACGTCGCAGCCGCACCTGGCCGATCCGTACTGGGCCAAGCTCTGGCCCGCGGCGACATTCCTGGCCGAGATCATTTTGCGGGAGGCGTGGCCACAAGCAGGTCCAAAGTCCAAAGTCCAAGGTCCAATGTCTGACTTTGGACTTTGGACTTTGGACTTTGGACCCGCATGCCTGGAGCTGGGCTGCGGGAGCGGGCTGGCGGCCTTGGCGGCCGGCTACGACGTGACGTTCAGCGACTACGTCCCGCAGGCGGTGCAACTTGCCATTGAGAACGCCGCCCGCAACGGCTTTCCCGGCGCGAAGGGGCTGGTGCTGGACTGGCGGCAGCCGCCGGACCGGCAGTTTCCGCTGATCGTGGCGGCCGACGTGACGTACGACCGGGCGAATATCGAGCCGCTCCTTTGGACCATCGAGCGGATGCTCGCACCCGGCGGTGAGGCGTGGCTGGGCGATGCCGGCCGCGGACCGGCTGCTGAGTTTCTGCAACTGGCCCAGGACCGCGGCTGGTCGGTCAGTCTGTGGGACGAGCACGGCCGGCAAGCGATCGTGCCGGCGCTGGGCCGCTGTCAGCGAATCGTGCTGCGGCGAGCATCAGTCTGACTAGCGGACGAAGAACATTGCATTCAGCTGCACGATGGCCGACGATAAAGCAACTCGGAGGAATTCTCAGATGGCCATCCGCCTCTCTTCTGTGCCCCTAGGCTTGGCGATCCTGGCAACCGCCAGCGGACTGGCCGGCTGCGACGCGATCCGCGTCGCGCTCGAAAGCGATGCTCCCTTGCCGGTAAAGAACGAAGCCGGCCTCTTGAAGCTGGGGAAGGAACTGGGCGATGTGCTGACGAAGGGGAATTACGCGGCGGCTTATGCGCTGTGCTCCGCGCAGCTCAAAGGCCGCCAGACCGAGGAGCAATTCACCACCGACGTGAAAAACGAGTGGCACCTCCAAAGCGAGGGGGCCCGGCCCGTGAAATTCGAGCTGGAGCCGTGGATGCCCGCGGAAGATGAATTCGAGGAGTGGGAGGGGATGCCCAAAGACATCAAATACAGCCAGCTCTTGGGGGTCGTACAGATGCGGTTCGCCCTGGAGGTTGAAGACGACGAAGTCGTCCGCAGCTTCCACGCCGCCGCGATCGTGGTCGATGAAGGGGGCCAGCCGAAGGTCGCGTATATCGAAATCTACGAAGCCGACTGACGGACAGATTGAAGTGGCCTTCCCTGCCATTTCAGAAGCACCAAATTGCAAGCACCAAGCATCAAACAAATTCCAATGACCAATGACAGTAGTTCCAAGTTCGATTGGAGATGCACCCCACCGACCTCGCGTCGGTGGATGCATGATTGACAGCTAAAAGACGAAGCCCACTTCACCCTTATTTCGTTATCGCCTCGCCCGCCGCGAAGCGGCGGGCGAGGCGATAACGAGTGTTGCAAGCTTGCTTTTGCTAGCTATCAATCGTCGCCCCACCGACGCGAGGTCGGTGGAGGCGGGAAATTGGAACTACTGAATGATGTAATGTTCGAAACGAGAAGTGCTGCGACGCGGACATAATGCGGTGCCCAAAACTCTCCGGCGAGTGCAGGACATTCGGTCATTGGGATCTGGAAATTGTTTGAGATTTGATGCTTGGTGCTTGGAAATTGGACCCGTCAAGCCGGCACTTGCTGAGCGGCGGAACTTGCCGCCCCTCATCGCCTTTTCCGCATGGAATCCTTGATGCTCACGAAATCGGAAAGCAGGAAGATCACGGTCGAGAAGGCGGTGACCACCTCCAGCAGCATCACAATCTTGCCCGGAATGTGGGCCGGGATGATGTCGCCGTAGCCGAAGAACGAGAAGTTGAGCACGCTGAAATAGAAGCACTCGAACATTAGCGCGGCCCCGCTGAGGTTCTCGTCAATGCCGCTGATGTTGGCGGGGTCGATCAGATACAGGCAGTAGAAGTCGATCGCGTAGGAGAGCGTGATCTGCGCCATGTTGTAGGCGATCAGGAGCAGGAAGGCGTGATAGGCCTGGTCGGTCGCGGTGGCGTCGATCAGGTGGCGCAGCGTTTCGGCAAAGTAATAAAACGTTTTGCAGGCTGCCCAGGCGGCGACGATCGCCGAAAGGATGACGCGAAAATCCGGCCCCAGCTGGGCATTGGCGGCCAGGATCAACCCGGCCACGGCAAACAGGGCCAGGAATTCGAGTGGTTCGCGATAGCGCATGGAGGGCTAGGGGCGAGGGCTAGGGGTCGCAAGCTCTGGCAGAACAGCCCGGCTGCTCGGATTATCGGCCTGGCACGCAGCGGCGGCTTACGCCGTTTGTAACGAGCGCCTAGCCCTAGCCCCTAGCCCTAGCCCCTCCATCCGGCATATTCGGAGTGCCATGCAGCACGGATGCGTGAAGTCGTCAGGCCAGCCCCCTGTACGCGTAAGCTAGGCTTGCACAGTCGGGCCAAGGTGTCGCTCTATGAGGAGAAACGACGGATGTCGCGCATTAGAAATCTGAGCGCCCTCGCGCAAGGCGCTGGACTGGCCATCTTCGGTCTGGCCATCGTGGGCGGCTCCCTCGTCGTATGGAACATGTGGCAGCACCACTTCTGGGCTGCCCAGAAGGGTCCGACCAAGATCACGCCCGCCGAGCTGGCCCAGCTCGAAGGCCCCGAGGCGCTTCCCTATAACTGGATCAGGCTGGAGTTCGGCAAGTCCTACGCCACCAGTCAGAAGGTTGAAGAGTTCAAAGGGGGCACCAGGGTCATCGTCCAGAAGTATCTCCTCGTGCCGGCCGGCGACCGCTGGCTGATTGCCCTCGTGCCGGGGGCCTTTGGCGGAAACTCCATTGCAGGCCAGATTCAGCAAATCCCGGCCAACAGCGAAGCCTTCGCCGCCCTTGAAAAGGAGTGCCAGGAGCGGCATCAGGGCCGGCTGCTGCCGTTCGAGTTCCACGCCATGCCCGACTATGGCACGAACTGGACCTATTTCGCGGTGGTCGTGGCGATGTTCGGCGTGGCAGGAGGGGTGTTCCTGCTGTGGGGCAGCGGCGGAATCTATAAGGGGCTCTGGGGACCGGCGCCCGTAAGCGAGGCGGAAATTCGCGAGCGGACCACCGCCGTGGTCGATGATGCGATTGCCCGGATCATGCAATCGGCCCGCGCCGAGCGGAAGGGATAGCGGAAAAGCGTCAGGCGGCGAATTCAGAAGTCTCACGGCTTCTGCTGCCAGCCGGCTTGTAGTGCACCAGCGGCTTGGGGTCCGCAACTGCCGCCAGTTGTTCTTCGGTTTTGCCGCTTCGCAAGGCCCACAGCCTGGCGTCCTTGAGGAACGTGTAGTAGGCCATGATGCCGCAGACGACCAGCCCCGCGCGGCCGTCGAGCCAGCCGCCGCGGAAGAGATAAAGCTGGGCGAAGCGGAGCGGCGTGTGCACGAGCATCCTGGCGAGCGAGATGCGCTTGCCCGCTTCGTAAGCGTCGAGGGCGGCCCAGGTGCTGTAGCGCTGTTGCTTGGCGAGAAAGTGGTCGATGTCGAGGGCCGAATAGTGCAGCATCCGCTCGGCCAGCCGGCCGATCTTGCCGCTGGGGACGACGACGTCGGCATGCACCCGCCGCGCCTGATAGCGGCACTCGTCGCGGCGGAAGAGCCGCACCAGAAAGTTGTGGCTCACGCCGCAGTGGTTGATCCGGTGGCCGAGAAAGAAGAGATCGCGCTTCAGCTCGAAGGCGTCCTCCCGCGGCCCGGCCGCCAGGAGGCGGCGGATTTCGGCGGCCAGGGCGGGTGTGACCCGCTCGTCGGCATCGACCACCAGCACCCAGTCATGGCGGGCCTGCGGGATGGCCCAGTTCTTGAAATTAGCCGAGTTGACGTAGTTCCGCTCGATCACGCGGCAGCCGAGGCCGCGGGCGATTTGGAGCGTTCCGTCGGTGGAGCCGGAATCGGCCACGAGGATTTCATCGGCCAGATCGCGGACCGACTCAATGCACTCGCGGATGTGGCGGCGTTCGTCTTTGCAGGGGATGAGGAC
>JAKEHX010000087.1 GCA_022614795.1 Planctomycetaceae bacterium
AAACGCCGGCAATTCGTCGGCTGAAATCCAGCGGCCGGAATGCACAACTGCGGCCGCCGAATTGGCATGGCTGACCTCGGCGCGGTCGTCAAACAGCTCGATGCCGATCCGCCGAACAGGATCGGCCAGGCGAACCTGATTGCCGCCGCCAGGCCCAGGCTGGTACCAATCTTCACTCCGGCCGCGGTAATCGATCCAGCGGCCGGCGACCTTGCGAAACACGCGCTCAGCAGGAGCGTCGGCCATCCAGATTTGCTTATCCGCCGCCGTGACCACGGAGGCCGGCGTATCGATCGACGGCCGCTCGATCGTGTCGGTGCCGCCTAGATTGGTGCCGCTCAAATTGCTGCCGGAATCACCCTTACCAGCCTTCAAATCAGTCTTGCCGCTGCCACGTTTTGCATCCGCTGCGACCTGCGGCCGATCAGCAGGGATGCTTCGCAAGCTGTTTAGCATCCACCAACCGCCAAGGCCGAGGATCACTAGCCCCGCCAGACCGACTGCGGCGGCAATCGCTGGAAACAAGTGCGGATTGATTCCAGGTTCTGTGCGAGGCTGGGCCGGAACGCGGCTCTTGGCGTCGGATTCCACGGCGGCACGCGCCACCGGCTCCGGGGGCCGCGGCAGCGTCGAAACCGGCGGCTGGCTTCCCCAGGCCGAAGGCGGCGCCAGGTCGATGTACGGCTCGGCTTGCGGCGGGGCTACAACGACCCTCCCTGCCTGAGGCAGCGGCCTGGCAACGGGCCGCACTGCCGCGGGAACGGGAACTGTCGGCGGAATGATCGTCGGTCCGCGAAGCGGCTCGTCGTACTGCTCTTTCTTCTCCCGATTGAGCAGCACTACCCCGGCCGCCGACACCTCGTTCAGCAACTTCTGCGAGAGGGCGCCGCGCTTGCCGGCCTGAAGCGTCCGCAGGAACGCCAGCCGCTGATCGAGCGCGTTGGAGATTACGTCCGGATCTTTCTCGAGCATCCGCAGCCCGAGCAGCCGGTAGTGATTCGGCGGCTGCTCCTCGGGCGGGATGCCCAGCCAGACATGATAGGGATCAAAATGGTCGGACATCCTGCACCGTGGACCGAAAAGTTCAATCTAAGAATCGTTCTCCCCGCGAGTCAACCGATCGTGTAACTACGAATCTGGTCTATCGAATCTGCCGCTGTGTGCTGAACAGTATCCGGGATGGCGGGACATGTGGGCAACGGCAACCACGTTCATTTCGTCCGTGTATGCCAGAGTCGGCTCGGATGCACGTTGCCTATTGTCGCAAGGCGACAGCTCGTCGTTCATTCCTCTCCCATCGCCTGATGATCGAGATAAATCCGACGACGAAAAGGACGCCGCCCACAGTTCCGATTACACCAGCCAAAGCGCGCTCGAACCACGGCTTATTGGCCTCAAACAAATAGACTCCGCTGGCCGCCAGGGCGATGCTGAGCATGATCGTGTAGAAATAGTGAACGCAGTCAAACGCCTTGCCACGCATGGGCAGCCAGCGAACCCACGCGAGGACGTAACCAGTCGTCGCAGCAACAATCCAGGCGCAAGCTGCCGGCCCGAGCACGAAGAGCGGCAGCGTGGCCACGTCCGCGATGGGTCCGCGCAGCCCGCGCGGGAGCACGGAGACCACGAACACAAGAACCAGAGCATCCAGCAGGGTTGCGAGCCATGCCAGGCGCGCCACTTCAAACCACCAGCGGGGTCGGGTGAACCCCCAAATGCCAAAACGTACGAGGTGCCCCGCGCCGCGCCTGGCGATGGTGCATGTCGCAATCAAGCCCACAATAAACCAGGTGAGCCACGTCGCCCCTTGCAGGGGAAAGGCGAGGCCCGGCCCGACCAGCAATTCGCACAAGCAGTGCATGCCGAACGCGGACCCCAGCGCGGCGATGATCATCATCGGCGGAATCCAGCCATCGGCCGCGGCCAGACGGCGGGAAGCTTTCGGCCAATGCCAGGGCGCAATGGGCCGAAGTCCGCGTGCCAAAGCCGCAAACCACTGCGCGGCATTTTTTGCGTGGACCAACAAGGATCAACCTTCGGGATTATTCGATTGATCGGCTCGCTCTACCGCCGCGCGGATGTTTCTGATCGCTTCGTCGGCATCCACTAGCTTAGCGCGGCCGGCTTTGAAGTTTGCCATTCGCTGCTCAAGAACTTCCTCAAGTTCCTCCTCCGTGTACTTCGGCGGCGGATGCAATGTCTCGTCGAGCGCTTCCACGAGATTCAATCGCTCGCTATATGGCAGTGTCATCGCAGCGTTGAGGACCTCTTGGTAATTCATGATCCCCTCCCTAATCGAAGTTACTCATCCGTCACGCAGCCCTCAGTCGCCGATTTGACGTTTTTGATGTATTTGTAAAGCGTGCCGCGGGTTGCCTTGTAGGGCGGGGCCTTAAACGCGGCTTTGCGGCGGCTAAGCTCGTCGGCTGGCACGGCCAGGTCGACGCGATTGGCTTCGGCGTCGATCGTGATTTGGTCTCCGTCGCGCACCAGGGCGATCGGGCCGCCGTCCTGAGCTTCGGGCGTGATGTGGCCGACGATGAAGCCGTGCGAGCCGCCGCTGAACCGGCCGTCGGTCATCAGGGCCACGTCGGAAGCCATTCCCGCCCCCATGATTGCGCTGGTGGGCGTGAGCATCTCGGGCATGCCGGGACCCCCTTTGGGACCTTCGTAGCGAATGATGATCACGTCCCCCTTCTTGATCTTCCCCTGCTCCAGGCCGCGAAGCATATTCTCTTCGCTGTCGAAACACCGGGCCGGGCCGGTGAATTTCAGCCCCTCTTTGCCGGTGATTTTGGCGACGGCGCCATCCGGCGCGAAATTGCCCCGCATGATGCGGATGTGGCCCGTTTTTTTGATCGGCTGCTCGAGCGGGTGAATCACCTTTTGCCCCTCGGCGAGCCCCTTCACCTCGACCAGATTCTGAGCCACGGTCTTGCCGGTCACCGTCATACACGAGCCGTCGAGCAGCTTTTTCTCGAGCAAGTACTTCATCACCGCCGGCGTGCCGCCGACGTGGTGCAGGTCCTCCATCACGTATTTGCCGCTCGGCTTGAGATCGGCAATGAACGGCACGCGGTCGCTCACCTTCTGGAAGTCGTCGATCGAGAGCTTCACATCAACCGCCCGGGCCATCGCAATCAGATGCAGCACGGCGTTCGTCGAGCCGCCTAGGGCCATCACAATGACCATTGCGTTTTCAAACGCAGCCCGTGTCATGATCTCGCGCGGCTTCAGGTCCTTCTCGAGCAGGTTTAGAATCGCCTTGCCTGCCGCCATGCATTCGCCCATCTTCAGCGGGTCTTCGGCAGGAATCGACGAGCTGTAAGGCAGGCTCATTCCCACGGCCTCGATCGCCGAGGCCATCGTGTTGGCCGTGTACATGCCGCCGCATGCCCCCGCGCCCGGTATCGAGCAGCGAATGATCTCGGCCCGGTCCTCTTCGGTGATCTTGCCGGCGATGAACTCGCCGTACGCTTGAAAGGCCGAGACGATGTCGAGCTTCGGATGCCGGGGCGTGCAGCCGGCCCGGATCGTCCCGCCATAGAGCATGATCGCGGGCCGATTGAGCCGGCCCATGGCCATCACGCAGCCGGGCATGTTCTTGTCGCAGCCGGGAATGGCGATCAGGCCGTCGTACCACTGGCCTCCCATGACGGTCTCGATGGAGTCGGCGATCAGGTCGCGCGACTGGAGCGAGAAGCTCATCCCCTCGGTCCCCATCGAGATGCCGTCCGACACGCCGATCGTGTTGAACCGCATGCCGACGAGGCCGGCCCCCTGCACCCCCTCCTTCACCCTGTCGGCGAGCTTATTGAGGTGCATGTTGCAGGTGTTGCCCTCGTACCAGACGCTGGCAATTCCCACCTGGGCCTTCTGCATGTCCTCCGGCGTCATGCCCGTTCCATAGAGCATCGCTTGCGACGCCCCCTGGCTCTTGGGCTGGGTGATCCGGCTGGAGTATTTGTTTAGTGTTCCTGGCATTGATTCGTTGAGCGGTGCAAGGGAACGGGAAACAAGCCAGTTTACTGCGAGGTCAAGGAGCGGGCCATCGCAGGATTGGTTCACTTCACCAGACGCGCTACTGGCGGCGGCACATTTTTTTGAAGATTTGGCCTTAGACTTGCCTTTGGCTATTCGGATAAATACCAATCACCGGCAAACCAATAGAATCGCAGCGGTCGAGATGTCGCAGCCGACGGCACTACGGCAAGGCGGTTCGTGAGCTCGATCTTGTCGAGTTGGACTTGTGCGAAGACTTTTTTCAGCGACGCCCATTTGCGGTCCCCTTTGCGCGCGATCTGAGTTTTCCAATTGCCCTGAATAACTGCCCTTTCGAATATCGTGGGCAGCACGACCGCTCGCATCAGGGCCTCTACATCTTGTTCGTCATCCAAAGACTGAAGCTTTTTGAGCTTGGCCTCGAGGGTCGCTCGCATCTGGGCAGAATCCGGAGTCGTTTCGCCGTCTTTCGGCAGGGGCAGCGAGGAGAGATACGACTCGTCTCGTCCTTGGAATTGAGAATCAACCAGGCGCAGTGCGGCCAGGCGCGCGATGGTGCGTACGCCGGAATCCGGGTCGTCTTGAAGTCGTTTGATGGCTACGGAAGTCCGTTGTGATTCGGGCAAGTAGGCCAATCGGCTGACGATGATCGCGCTCGACAATCTCATGTCCGCGTTGGCGTCTGCTAATTGCGTGGTCACAAGGTCAAAGGCCTTTCCGACTGATGCGGGCTCAATGCGACTGATGGCCCAGGCGGCGAGGAGCCGGAGGCGGATGTTCGTAGGTTCCTGTGCGACTACCCGCGGCGGCCCCGGATCGCCGGGGCTGCTCGGCACAACCACGTCGCGATACGCAATCGGCTCGTCGATGATTTTCAGCAGATCGGGAACTGCCGCCCGCGCCAGCTCGCCCATGTGTCCGAGGCGCATCGCCGCAGTCTGGCGGATTCCGCTAAAACCGCCATCCAACGACTTGTCGTTGCTCTGCAACGCCTTGTGCAGCGCCGTCATTGCCTCGGGGGACTTATTGCCCACTCGCCCCAGCGTGTCGAGCCAACCGGGATAATACGGAGACTTTTCGCGCTGGACGGCCATCAAGAGTGCGGGTAGATGGTCGTCCGATCCGGCTGTGACGGAGACGATTGCCACCAGCGCCAACTCGCGGACATCAGCAGACTGATCTTTCTCAAAACACGTTCTCAGCGCCGGCAGCTCGGCCCGCGCGACGGAGCCGATCTCGGAGAGGGCGTACGCCGCGGCGGCACGCACGCGCTGCTGCGAATCCTCCAGCGCCTTGCTCAGCTCCTTGAGAAAATCACGCGTGAGCGACGGAATCCGTTGTCCCAAATGGCCCAGATTCTGGGCTGCGGACATGCGCACGTTTTCGTCGGGATCCTGGAGCGCCTCGACGTAGGCGGGAATGTACGGTTGCGGGCTCTTTGCCCACAGCGCGATCGTCCGCATGGCTTCCAGTCGCTGGTGGCGGAACTCCTTCTTTCCTAATGACGCGGCGAGCCAAGAAAGAGGAATGCCATTGATCGATTCCTCCTCGACCTGCGTGCACAGCACGTTCAAGTGGTCAGTGGGTGATGAGTCGGCGCTGGAACCTAGCCCAATCACGAGAAATGCGAGCGCCACGGTCATCGTTGTGTCTCCCTTTCAAAATCGCCGGCGGCGCGTCAGGAATGCAGGAGCAGCCTCGCCACCAGGCCAACCAAGGTTCCCAGTACGACGACGACGATGATCAGGCCACCCAACTGAATCTGCCACCATTTTCCCGACGCCGCAAAAAAGTATCGCCGGAAAAATGCGTTGACGCCAAATAGGGTGGCGCTCAGAACTACCACGCAGACCGCGTACAACAGCCAGGCGCTAGTCAGCAGCGAGTGGCGCGACGCGTCGCTCGGACCTTCGATACCTTGAAATAGATACAGCAGGTACATCGACAAGTGCCACTGGAGCATAAACACAACGTTCAGCCAGAATTCCGGCAGGAACCACCAGGAGTTAAAAGCCACCGCCACCGCGATCAACGTGCCTGTGAACTGGCCCGATTCTGCTACGCGGGCAATCCGGCGGTTGTGCCTTGTCAGCAACCAGATCAGCGATGCGATGACGAGGAAGTTTGCCAGGCACCTCCAGGAGGACCAACAAGTGATCTCGATTGGGAAAAATCGTTGCCGATCAGGGGTATGAGGTGTCGTGATCTGCGCATAGGGAACCACAGTCCCGACCGAAAAACTGTACTTGCCGGCGTCGCAGCCATCACAAAACAAGGGTGCATTGAGGAGCACGACGAGCAGCACGATCCGCTGCCATGAAATCGAGTGCGGCCCGTTGGAAGCCTGCTGGCCTGGGGTTTGCGGAAAGGTGGATGAGTCCAATTGATTAGACCAAAAAAGGGAGACCAAAAAAGGGATAAGTCCAATTGACGGCAAACGGTGTGACGACTTCTACTTGCTTGGACCGCGGCTCGTTGAATGCCTCAATTGAACCAAATCGCAAACCCCACGAAGTTACCGCGGAACATCCGCTCCAGTCGCATGAACGTTTCGGCGGTCACCACTTCGCCCGCTTCGGTGTAAGGCACGGCCCCCGCACCGTGGGCCCAGAACACCAGGTCGAAATCGCGCGGCTCTTGAAACACTTTCCGCAGGTTGATTCCGACCTCTGGCTTGAACCGCCAGTGCGGAACGAGCTTCTTGCCCGCCAGCAGGCTCTCGGCTTCGTTCAGGAAGTCTTGCCAGCCGGTGATCATCTCAGCCGAGACGCGGACATTGGGGATCACGGAATCCTGCGTGCTGTTGGGCACCCATTCGTGGTCGTTGTCCACTTCGGCTTGGATCGCCTTCCAGCTTTCGCGGCTCAGGCGGATGACCGCGGTCAAATGCTCATGGGCGGCCTTCATTTTGGCCGGTTCCTTGAGCGGGAAGCTGGCGAGGTGAATTGCCGCAATCGCGTCGGCGATGTCATGTTCCCATCCATGCCGCTCGTCGCGGAGCAATTCGGCCGGCAGCGTCGGCGCTTCAGGATTGTCAAACAGTTGGTGGGCCACGGCGTTAAAAAGTTTCTCCTGGTCGTAGGCCAGCATGGTTTCGCAAATCGCCGAGAGCAGGTGGCAATAGCCGCGGAGCCAATAGACGTCCCCCTGATCGAAGGCGATGACAAAATCCTGTACGGCCTGGGGCGTCGCATCGTCGGCCAGTCGCAGGCCGCGATTCAGCTCCGCATAAATCTTCCAGAGCGTCTCGTCCCCTCCCGCCACCCCGTCGCCGTTCAGGTCCAGGGCAATGAGCCCAAAGTGCAGCGGCAATTTGACGCCCGGGTCCTCGACCTTGGCCAGCGTCGCCT
>JAKEHX010000088.1 GCA_022614795.1 Planctomycetaceae bacterium
GCGTCAGCGAGGCCGATTCCTCGCTGACGCTTCGGGTTAGTATCCAGTCACTTCAGCCCGGTTGGTCCACTAGTTAGTACCGAATACCCAGCCCCATTCGTCAAGGGCCAGGGCCCATTCTCTACGTCGCCAGGCAATGCCGGTTGGCCATGGCCACGCCGCTGATCAGCGAGCCGATGATCCCCAGGTAGCCCTGGTCCGTGCCGCAAAGATAGAGATTCTTGAAGCGGGTCGTGCCGTCGAGCTGCTTGCGCGGCGCACCGTAGATCGCCCCGTTCTCGTGGCCTGTGAAGCGGCGGATCGTCGCCGGCGTGAAGAGGTCGGTGTCGATCACCCGGCTGCGAAAATCGGGGACGAACCGCACGGCCGAGGCCGCCAAGCGGTCGTACCAGCGGAGCTTTTCGATGCGATAGGTCTCCTCGTCGAGCCCCTGCCAGCGACCGAAATCGGCCAGGGCAGTGATGCGGATCAGGCCATCATCGAGCTGAGCGTCGTCCGCCGCGTACTCGAAGTTATTCGGCGAGCAGATCACGCCCGTCCGCACGTCGCACAGCTCGCTCTGGGGCCGCTGCCAGTAAAATGTGGGCGAATCGTTGAAAAAGACGATCGTCCGGTCGCAGCCGAGTGCCGCCGGCGGCCGATCGAGGACCGACATCGACTCGACGAACGATAGTTGTCCGCTGCGAACGGGAGGCACCTCGCCGTCGCACAATCGCAGCGTTTCGACCGCGCCGGCCGACGAGAGGATGCGGCGGGCCGCCAGTTCCTGGCCATTGTCGAGCACGACGCCGACTGCCCGGCCGTCGTCGGTCTTGATGCTCGCCACGCCCGAGCGGAGCTTCAGCTCGCCGCCGAGCGCCCGGAAACGTCGGACCAGGTTCTTGAGGATCAAGCGAATGCCCGCGTGCGGCCGTCCCATCCCTTCCAGGTAAATCGCCCGGAACAGGATGCAGAACTGCCCCCAATCCATGTCGTCTTCGCGGGCGTTGCCATACCACATTGCGGGGCAAAGGAGCATCTCGACGAGCAGCGGATCGGTAATCGTGCAGGCGAGAATCTGCCGGGCGGAAAGTTCGAAGATTTCCTGATTCAGGTCGTCATAGCCCAGGATTTGGTTAAGCAGCCGCTGTAAGTTGTCCTTCTGTCCAGGAAAGGCGCGGCCGACCTCGGCCTCCAGCAGGCGAAAATCGTTGCTGAAATCGAGCCGTACGTCCGGGAAGGCGATGGTCGAGCCGATCTGGGGCGCGAGGGCGAAATCGTCCCAGCCCATGCGCAATTGCCGCAGCAGCTTGGCCAGCGGGCCGCGCTTTTCCCCTTTGGGCGCGTAATTCGTGACCGCGTGCAGGCCGACGTCGTAGTCGCGGCCGCGGAGGCGATAGAACGAATTCAGCCCGCCGATCGTGTAATGCCGCTCGAGGATGCAGACTTTCTGCTCGTAGTAGGCCAGGCGGATTCCCGCGGCCAGACCGGACATTCCCGCCCCGATGATGATGGTGTCGTAGTCGTGCATGGCGCGGGCAGGGAACGAAGCCGGCGCGGCAGAAGGGCGCCGCGACGCGGTTCATCCTAGGGGCACGCCCAAGCGCTGCAAAGGCGGGCAACGAGAGGGCCAGTGCCAATCCAGAAAGCGGTTACGACCCTCCCGGTTTGGAGCCGGGCTTGGTCTTGGCGGCCTTTTTTGCGGTCGCCTCGAGCTGCTTCAGGCCTTCCTTGGGATCGGTCGTATCGACAAAGCCGGGCCGAGTTCGCGGATCGGGTTTGCCGCAGCCAACTAGCGCCGTGAGCAAAACTGCGGCCAGCAAAAACCAACAGTACCTCATGCCAGCGAAAGACCTCTCTTCTATGGAGCAATGACCGGGGCCTTGTCCGCCATCCCGTTGAGAGAAACCCAAATCACCCAATCTGTCGTTTCGGGCATATTGCCGACCGACCCATCCGCACGGAGATATTGGAGGATGCCGCCCGCATGCATCGCACTGGCCCCCTCCGCCTCGGTGTTGAAACCGGGCCGGCTGTAATAAGTAGGGGGCTGCGTATAAGGGTTGCTGCGGAAGTACGTGGGCGGTGTGTCGGTTTTCTGGGCGCTGTCGTCCACTTCCATGTAGTTGCCGTCGGTCGCCCGGCCGATCACGGCGGTAAAGATAAATGCTGAACGCGGCGTGGCGTTGTCGCGATCACGCACCGTGCCCGTGCCGTTTTCGCCGTTGTATTGGCCAAATTGATGCCCCATGCTGGACGATTCAGCGACGATGATCGTGTTCGAAGTACCGTCCTTGATATCTGCCATGTCGTTCGACCGTTTACCCGCAAAGAGATTCTGATAGTTGCCGTCTTTCAGCAGCCGTGTGAAAGGAGCGCCGAGCGTCGCCCGGTCGATGAAATAGTCCTCATAGTTCGGCGGCATCGAACCCGGACTCGGCGACTCGAAAGCCCCTTCGGAAGCCGCGTAGTTGGTGAATGCGATGTCGTGGTTCTCGCCGGCCGCCTTGAATCCAGCATCGGACGGGCACATCAGGATCGGAAGCTGCGCACTGACGATTGGCTGGCCCCAGGCGCGCTGTTTGAAATCGATCGTCTCATACAGCGGCTGCTGTTCCATTTGCGGAAGGATCGAGCTGAGCCACGTGTGGTGGTGCGCCGGCTGCGGTGACGCCGGGGGAACAGGCTTTCCGAAATAGCCGCCCGGTGGAAATCTCTTGTTTGTATCGTGGTAGTTGAGCAGCGCAACGCCGATCTGCTTGAGGCTGTTCTGACATTTCGAACGCCGGGCTGCTTCCCGGGCCATCTGCACGGCAGGCAGCAATAGCCCCGCCAGAATGCCGATGATCGCGATCACGACCAACAGCTCGACCAGTGTGAAACCCGCCCGGCGATTTCGAGGATGCGGCTGCGACATGGGACGGTCCAGTGCGATAAGAGGAGATGAGCGGCCCGCAAGCATACCACCGAGCGCCCTTCGGGGAAGCTTGCCTGTTCCGCGAGGAGCGTGAGGAAGAGACGGCACGGCTGACCGCGCTGGGCAGGTCGCATTGCGGCCTGCCAGAAGTTCCAGCAATCGCACCTTTCTCTAGTTCCGGCCTCAAGCGCCGCCGACCCTGCTGTGCGCAAGGCCTTCGGCAACATCCTTAGGATTATCCCACTTCGTCAGGAAAATCAAGGGATTTCGCGCGAATTTCCACGCAGTAGCGGAAGTCGCCAGACTTCCGGAAGTCCTGCCACATCCCGGAACTCTGGCGAGTTCCGCTACACGACCTGACCCTTACTTCCGCACCAATTCCCGCATCCGCGGCTCCAAGTAGGCGACCGTGCTGGCCATGCTCGCCAGCTCTTTGTATTCCTCCTCTGGAATCTGAATCCGGTGCCGCTTGCGCAGCTCCATTACGATGTCGAGGAAGTCCATGCTGTCGAGCTCGAGCTGCTCGCGAAACGGCGTCTCGTCCGCCAGGTTCGACAGGTCTTCATCGGGCGCAATGTCGGACAGGATTTCGAGGACTTCCTCGCGAATTTCAGCATTGGTCATGCGGTCAGATTCTCCATTTAGACGCGCTTAATAATCACCACCGAGTTTTTTCGTAGCTGAACTCGCCAGAGTTCAGGCGGGATTTCCTGAAGTCTGGCGACTTCAGCTACGTGTTTTGCAACAGCCTCCTAGACGCGCTTGATAATCACCACCGAGTTAATACCCAGCATTCCAAACGAATTGTTCAATATCGTATCGACGCGGCCGATGTGCCGCGGCTCGCGCGTGACCAGCGTCGTCAGGGCACATTCCGGATCCAGCTCATCGACGTTGATCGTGGCATGGCAGACGCCGTCGTCAAAGGCCGGCAGGTTGCCCGCCAGCTCCAGCGCCCCAGCCGCACCCATCGCGTGGCCGATGAAGCTCTTCGTATTGTTGAAGTAGGTCTTAGGGCTGGCCGCGAACACGCGCCGCAGGGCGGCACATTCCTGAACGTCCCCCTGGCCGGTGCCGGTGGCGTGCGTGCTGACGATGTCGATCTCGTCTGGCCGCAGCCCGGCCCGCGCGAGCGCCAGCTCGACACACTCTGCCTGCCGATCGGGATTCGGGAGTACGAAGTCGGTCGCGTCGGTATTGATCGCATAGCCGGCCAGCTCGCCGTAAATCTTCGCGCCGCGAGCCCGGGCGTCGCTCAGCCGCTGGAGCACGAAGACGCAGCCCCCTTCGGCGACGACAATGCCGTTGCGCTCCTTGTCGAAAGGGCGCGACGCTTTCGCCGGATCGGCGTGCGCGGCCAGCGCTCCCTGGCTCTTGAAGCTGGCGAAGATGCCGAACGTGTGAATGCTTTCCGACACGCCGCCGGCCAGGGCCAGGTCGCAATCACCCAGGCGGAGCATCTGGGCGCCCTGAATCAACCCGGCATTGCCCGCGGCACAGGCCGCGCCGATCGTGTAATGTGGGCCGGTGATGCCGGCGTTCAGGGCCACCTCGCCCGCCGGATTGTTGGCGACGGTGCGCGGATTGTGGTGGTGCGACCAATACGACGTGTCGTAGTCGTAGCCCTTGAGCAGGTAAATCTCGTTCTCGGTTTCGACGTTGCCGTGCTCGGTGACTCCCAGATAGATGCCAACGCGGGCCTTGTTCGCCGCGGTCCAATCGAGGCCGGCGTCGCGGATCGCCTCGTTGGCACAATAGATGCCGATGCTGCCGGCCCGTGTGCCGCGGCGGAGGTCCTTCTTCGACTGATAGCGCAGGGCGTCGAAAGTGCAAACCCCCGCCAGCGTTTCGCCGACATAGCGGATTTCGTACTTCGTGACGCCGCTTTTGCCCGCCAGCAGGGCCGCGCGATATTCGGCCAGATTGTTGCCGTTGGGAGCGGTCAGTCCCACGCCGGTGATCACGATCCGCTGGTCGTCGGGTTGCTTATCTTTGAGCCGCTTATCTTCGGACCGCTCGTGAATAACGTGGCCCAGAATCTGACCCAGCCGGTCTGCAATGGCGATCCGCTCTTCGTCAGACAGGTTGAGTTCAGGCGACATAATTGGGCGCTGGTGGCGGGCCACGGACGATAGCGCGATAAACTCCTGAACGTATCGGTCGCGGGGCCGATTGACAAGCGGCACCGCTGGTCCGCCATGCGACGGCCGATGCGTCTAACCGCAACGCGGGCAAGCAGTTAACGCGGCTTCAGCCACTCGGCCAGCCGCCGCATTCCCTCGGCCATGCTGATCCGCGGCTTGTAGCCCAAATCGAGGCGGGCCGCGGAAATGTCGAAGTAGTGCGACGTAGCCAGTTGGGCCGCCAGAAACCGCGTCATCGGCGGCTCGTCGGTCCGGCCCAGCACCGTCCATAGCGCCTCCAGCGCCGCGCCGGCGGCATAGGCGGCTGGCCGCGAGATTTTTCGCTCCACCGGCGGCAGGCCGGCCAAGGCCAGAATCTCGTTGATCCACTGCCAGCAGTTCACCGGCTCGCCATTGGTGATGAAATAGGCCCGGCCGGCGGCGGGCGACCCGGGACTGATGGCATCGGCTGCTTGCAAGTGGGCCGCGGCAGCATTTTCGACATACACCGCGTCGATACGATTGGCGCCGTCGCCGACCTGCCGCAAGTGGCCGCTCCTGGCCCGCTCGATCAGCCGCGGAATGAGATGCTGGTCGCGCGGCCCCCAGATCAAGTGCGGCCGGAGCGAGCAAGTGACCAGCTCCGACGTATTCGCCGCCAATACGAGCTGCTCGGCCAGCGCCTTCGTATGCGGATAATGGGCAAGCCATTTGGCGGGATAGGGGGCCGACTCGTCGATGCCGCACTGGTCGCGACCGGCGAAGGTGACGCTGGGGCTGCTCGTGAAGACCAGCCTGCCCACGCGGCAATTCCGGCAGGCGGCAATGACCTTGGCCGTTCCCAGCGTGTTGATGCCGTGATAGTGCCGCCAGGCCCCCCAGATTCCAGCGACGGCAGCCACGTGGAAGACGACTTCGATCCCTTTGCAGGCCCGCTCAACCGCGGCCGCGTCCTGAATGTCCCCCTGAATCGATTCGACTCCCAGCGCGTCCAGCTCCGGATATCGCTGGCGGGAAAACGCTCGCACGCGGTCGCCGCGGGCCACTAGCTGTTCGACCACATAACGCCCGAGAAATCCGCCCGCGCCGGTGACAAGTGCCTGCACGATGCTCCGCTACCCCTTCGTTTGCGGGTTGGCTGGGCTGTCGGTCGCGTTTCGCTTGTCGAGCATCTTCTTGTCGTTTTCGAGCTGCTTGGTGAATTCCTCAAGCGACGGCGGGGCGTTGGGATCGACGGGCTTCTTCGGCGGCTGAGCCTCGCCTTCGGCCGGAATCGCGTCGTCGGCCGCAATCGCCGTTTGCGGCGGCAGCCCCTCGGCACGCTTGAAGAGAAATTCGACCGGCACGTCCAGGGCGAAATTGCGGCCCGCCGTGGCAAACGCCGCCTGCGACAAGAGCAGCTTCAGCGTTTCAAACGGCGCGGCCGGCGCTTGAAAGACCAGCACGTCGCCGATCGTCTGACCGGCGGGAATGTGCACCGAAGCCAGCCGCGTCACCGACGGCGTGTCGGCGGGCGGGACGAAGGCGAGCGGCTCGTGCTTCGCGTCGGCCAGGATGGCGGTGATGATTCCGCCCGTGTTCCAGCTCGTGTATTTCCGCGGAATGGCCCCGCTGTTGGTGATCCGCACGTCGATGAAGACGTATTTGCCCGGCGAAGCGGACGCAGTCGCCGCAGGGGGCAGGACCGAGGCGGTAGCTCCCGCGGCCGCCGGCGCCGAAGGAGGCAGCACCGGATCGACTCGCGTCCCCTTCTCGTCCGTGGCCAGCCAGATCTGGGCGATTTGAACTTCGATGTCGCGGCCCTTGATAATGACCCCTTCGACCGGACTCCACCTCGTCTGAGCGGCGAGCAGCTTCCGGGCCGCTTCGATCTTGGGATCGGCCGGGGGCTTCACTTCCGCGGGGGCGGTATCTGCGGCCGCGATGGCAGGCGCGGGCTCCGCGCGCTTTGTGGGCGCTGCCCGTTTCGGCTCGGGGATCGTCACGGGGCCGAGAATCGCATCGAGTTCCGCGTCGCTAATCGCCGGTTTGGTTTCGACAGGTTTGGCAGCCGCTTTGGCGACCGCATCGGCGGCGGACTTTTGCGACATCTGCCAGGCGACGACTCCGCCCCCGATGGCAACCAGAACGAAGGCCACGCCGCACAGCACGCCGCCGACTAGGAGCGGACTCAGCCCGTTGGCGTCCTTCTCCGTCGCCGCTGCCAGGCTCGACTTGATCGCGTGTGCGCCCGACTTGCTTGACCTGCCTGACCTATTCGACGGGCCATGCCCGGCAACCGGCGGGGCGACGACAATGCCCAACGGCGAAGCGTCCGCGGCCGGCGCGGGAATTGGCGGCGACGGTTTCCCGTTGCTCTGCGACTTGCCGCCAGCGACAGGCGGAGGCGCGGGCGGCTCAGCGGCCGGCGCATTCGCCATCGCCGCTACTGGCCTGGCCAACTTGAGCTTCTTCGAGGACGAGTCACTCGCGCCGCTGGCCTCCGCTCGCGGCGACACGGCTGGCGGCGGTGGTACTGGCGGCGGTGATACAGTCGCTGTCGCGGCCGGATTGGCGGCAATGCTCGCGTTGGCAGTGGGCAACAGTCCGGGGATCTTACCGGCGGGGAACCACCGCTGATCGGCGTCGCGGCGCACGTAGCTCTCGGCGACCAGGCGGCCCTCGGTCCCCATTGCCCGCATCTGATCCCACGTGAAGGGACCGTACTGCTGGCCATCGACCCGGCAATACCATTGATCTTTCAATGGACACCCCAATCTGTCCGCAAACCCTGCGCTGGATGCTGGCTGGCCAACTCTAGTTTACCTTCCCCTCCATCGGCCAACCACGCCCGCTGCCACCGGGCCCGTCGCTCCCCGCCGTCGCCTCCAGGTCGGCCATCGGCAACAGGTATGGCTTCATGCTCTCCAGCGTTCGCGGTCCGATGCCGCGCACGCGCCGCAAGTCGTCCCAGTCGCGAAACGGGCCGTTGGCTGTCCGTTCAACCACGATCCGTTTGGCCAGCTGCTCGCCGATTCCCGGCAACAAACACAATTCTGACCAATCCGCCCCATTGACGTCAATTTGCAGCTTTACCGCGATCGGCTCGGCCCGCTCGATCTCGATCAGCCGCCCGTGCAGGTGCCCGTTCCACAGCCAGTGCCCGGCCAAAAGCGCCAGGGCCGCCGCCAGCACCGCCGCCGCAGCCGCCTGATCGAGCCGCCGCAGCACTAGCCGCGGTCCGGGCGGTCGATCGCTTGGGGAGGGCCTGTCCATGCCCGATTATGGGCGAATGGCCTGCAAGGTGGCAACAATTCACTCGACGCCCTACTCGTCCTCGTCCTCGAATCGATCGACGACGCGCCGGCGCTGGCAGCGTCGGCCACGGGGCCTCACGGGGCTGAGGCCCCCCGCTCGCCTCCCGCTCCCGACCCCCCGGTCGCGAGTTCCTGCGCTTCGACCAACGACTCTCCACCCGCATTCGAGGACGAGGACGACGACGAGGACGATGGCGACGACGACGATAGCGATGTCGAGGACGATATCGAGGGCCGCGAGGTCGATAATGACGCGGTCGAATTCGCTGTCGGCCGCGGACCATGCTGCACCACGATCCAGTCGCCCATCGCGACATAATCGTAGAACGGGCGGGATGGCGCAGCTGGTGAGGCTGGTGCGGCAGGCGAGGCGATGGCGATAGTCGACTGGCTCGCCGGAGCTGCCGAGCCGATCAGCCGCCGTACCAGATCGACGGTTCGCAGAAAGACCGCCGTGCGATCGCCCACCACCGACTCGTGAATCCAAACTTGCACCGGCGGGCCGTCGTGGCCGCGGGCCACAATCTCCGCGGGCGGCCGGCACTTCGCTGCCGCTTCTGGCGACGAAGCAGCAATGATCAGGTTTCCTTGCATCGTGCAGCACTCGTAGCGCGGGGCAGATTGGCCCCGCAGCGCCGCGGCCACCAGATACCGCTGGTCCGCCAGACGATTCACGCTGGCCAGCCGCTCGTCGAGCAAGCGGTCGAACGACTCGCCGATTTTGGCGACCGCGGTGGCCTGGACAATCTGGCTCACCTGGTCGCGACTTTGGCCGACGCGTTCCCTGGCTCGCCGCTCGATGGCCCGCCCCAGGATTCCCCCGCGATCGGCCAGAATCCGGCCGGTTTGGCTGCTCGTCTGGGCGACGATTTGGGCCGCCTCCGCGACAAATCCGCGCTCGGGCACATACACCACCCGCTTCGTCGCCGTGAACCGCGTTTCCGACCGGCCGTGAATCTGGACCGGCCCCTTCCGCCCAACCGTGTGCGAATCGATCGTCCCCGTAAGCGACACCACAAACGCCGCGGCCTGCGGATCGTCGGGAAGAACCAGTCTCGGCTGCCCGGTCACGTGAGCCTGGCCAACCGCTCGGGCGCCGAGGATCACTTCATCGACGGGAAGCACCTCGTCGATGGGCCGCTCGATCAGCGGCGCGAGCAACTGGCCCGACAGACGGACCACAACCTGCCGGGGTTCTTGAGCGCGGCCGGCATGCAGCGCAGGCACGAGGCCCGCGAGAACAAGTATGAGCGTCCGTGCGACAAGGTCTCCTCGACAGCGAGAGGACATGACGCGAAACTCCGCCGTGGGCCCCTGGAGTGTCCTGAGTTCCGTGATATGGCGGCAGACCTCAAGGGCAACTCTCGTGCCGCTGGCGCACAGCGATCGCGTGACGCATCCGGTCGCCCGCTCCCTTTAAGCGCCGCCTGCGGTGCGTTCGCTGCTATATCAACCATATACCGAAATCAGCCAGAAAGCGAGTGGGAATTTGCGCAGCGAGTCGCGATTTCTCGGTTAACCCGCAGCCGGAGGCGCAGGCGGATGCACTGTCCATCGCGGCACCC
>JAKEHX010000089.1 GCA_022614795.1 Planctomycetaceae bacterium
ATTTACGGCCCGACGAACGGCGCGGCCAGGACTCGGTCGCGACGTAGGGGCGCAAAACACAGCGCGCGATACGGGACCTCTCCTTTTTTCCTCGCCAGCTGCTGGTCCACTCCAATGGGGACGATCACTTTGTCTTGATTTTGGACACTGAGTCGATCTCAACATTCCCTTCGATTAGCACTCGCGATCCCGGCGCAGTTGTCTCATTGGTCATCTTGAACGCAACACGACTCGAAATTGCTCCAACGAAAAGGCAAGCGAAGAAAATCGTTACCGAGAGCTGCAGCCACAGCGCTCGGTGTAAGCCGCCGTGAAGCTTCCGTGGATCGCTTCCCTCGCCGTTAAAACTCCCGTCGGCATTGGTATTGGCAGCCGTGGCACAATTGTTAGCGGGCGGACCAGCGTACTGTGGAAGATGGATACCCAGTTTATTTTGGAGATGCGACTCCCAGTAGATTCCCTGATGGATCTCTCGTTGTCCACGATCGTGCAAATAGGGAAGCCAAGCAAATGCGTAAATGCAAATGATGATCGACGAAAGGGCAAATGCTCCAAGAATGTCCCACCAGGACGGCTCCCACGAGCGCGCGGTCAAGACGCCGACGAAGCCTGCTCCAAATGCAGACCATAGGGCGAGACTGACCCGCCACTCCATCTCTCGGCGCGATTTGAATCGATCTCTGGCGGATTCAGCCAGTTTTGAATACGCTTCGACTTGCCAAGTCACATCATCGCCATTCATCTCTAGCACACTCGAACTATTAGATTGCGATCACACATCTGCAGAATAATCAAGCTTCAGAAGCTTCAGTAGCAAGGAAGTGTGCCATCAGTTTCCACCCCTCTTCGAACACCAAGTCTGATTTGCCGGCGGCCACCTCATCATAGGTCGTCGCTGCGTCGGGCTTCACGCCGCTGCCGCAGATCGTGAACGGGACGAATCCGTGGCTGTGGGTCTTGGTGCGAACTGGCGTTGGATGATCGGGGGAGACGAGGATGCGGTATTCCCCGTGTTTTTTCAGTGCTGCGTGCAGCGGGGCGACGATTTTTGAGTCGATCTCTTCCAGGGCCTTGATCTTGGCATCGGCCCGCCCTTCGTGCGACGCTTCGTCGGTTGCCTCGATGTGGACGCAGACGATGTCGGTCGAATCGAGGGCCTCCGCGGCATACCGCCCCTTGGCGGCATAGTCGGTGTCGAGGTAGCCGGTTGCACCGGGGACTTCGATTCGCTCCCACCCGATGAGGGCCGCCAAGCCGCGCAAGAGATCAACCGCCGTGATCATCTTGCCCGTTTTGCCGTGGAGCTCGTTGAACGGAGTCAGCGATGGCGTTTTGCCCAGGCCCCACAGCCAGATGTTCGTGGCCGGCAACTTGCCCGTCTTCTTGCGGGCGATATTCACCGGGTGATCGGCGAACAAGGCCATCGAGCGGCCCATGAGATCGTTCAATAAATCGCTGCCCGGGCCGCGGGGGAAGTCGTCGGCAATCGACTTGTCGGTCAAGTCGTGCGGCGGAGTGGCCCGCGTCTCCTTGGTGAATGGGGCGGTTTGCTTCTCGCCGCGGAAGAGCAGCAAGTTGCGGTAACTGACGCCGGGGATGAACTCCAAATGGTCGGACCCCAGTTCCTGCTGGCACGTTTTGAGCAGCTCGGTTGCTTCGGCCGTCGAGACATGGCCGGCCGTGAAGCTGCGCATTGTCTGGTGCTCGATCGTCACCAGGTTGCAGCGAATGGCCCAGTCGTCCGGAGAGAGCTTGATACCCTGAGCAGCCACCTCCAGCGGAGCGCGGCCGGTGAAGTATTGATTGGGGTCGTAGCCGAAAAGGCTCAGATTGGCCACGTCCGACCCCGGGGGCAGATGCGCGGGAACATTGTTGGCCCGCCCAACCACGCCGAGCCGCGCGATTTCGTCCATGTCTGGCGTCTTGGCCGCCTGAAGCGGAGTTTTTCCACCCAGCGACGCCTGCGGCTCATCGGCACAACCGTCGGGAATTACGATCGCGTATTTCATTGGTCAGTCGAGCACTCGCATTCGCACGCTTCCCGGCCGCGTGCACTTGAGCTTGTCGATCTCCGCCATGGCCGCCTGAGCCGAGCCCTCGGCGGCCCGGTAGGTCATGATCACCAGCGGCACGGTGCGGACCTGGCCGTCGCCGCTGGGCTCGTGCTGGATGACCGACGCGATTGAAATCTGATGCTTGCCCAGCACGCCGGCGATCTCGGCCAAGACGCCCGGCCGGTCTTCCACCGTAAATCGCAAATAGTAGCGCCCCGCGAGCCGCTTGTGGTCCAGCATGGCGACGCGGGCTTCACCTTGCGACCAGAGGTTGAGCGTGTGGAAGGTGATTCCCATGCGGCCGACGGCCACGTCGATCATGTCGGCAACGACGCTGCTGGCCGTTGGCATCTGCCCCGCGCCTAGTCCATGAAAGAAGACCGGGCCCACCGCGTCGCCGATGACGCTGATGGCGTTATAGGCCTGGCGGACTTCGGCCAGCGGCGTGCCCATTTTCACGAGGGTCGGCGAAACATGCAGCTCCAGGCCACTCTCATGGAGCTCGGCCACGGCGATTAGCTTGATCCGATAGCCCAGTTCCTTGGCGTACTTGAGGTCGGCCGGGTCGAGGGCGTCGATTCCCACGCACGGGATTTCGCTCCAATGAACGCGGGCCCCGAACGCCAGGTGTGCGAGAATCGCGAGCTTCTGGGCCGCGTCGCCACCCGAAACATCCATCGTCGGGTCGGGCTCAGCAAAACCCAGCCGCTGGGCTTCGCCGAGGGCGGCGGCGTAGGTCGTCCCCTGCTCTTCCATCTGGCTGACGATGAAGTTCGTCGTGCCGTTGAGGATACCGCGGAGGCTTTCGATCTGGTTGGCCGAGAAGCACTGGGCGATGTTGGTGATGATTGGAATGCCGCCGGCCACGCACGCGTCGAAGGCGATGGAACGACCCAGTTCGCGGGCCCGGTCAAAGAGTTCCGGCCCATGCTCGGCCAAAAGCAGCTTGTTGGCAGTAACGATGTCCTTGCCGCTTTCGAGCAGCTGAAGCGTAATCGTCCGGGCCGGCTCGAGGCCGCCGACCAGCACGGCTGCGAGCTTGATCTCCGGGTTTTTGAGGACCTTGGCCAGATCGCGGGTCAACACGCCCTTCGGCAGTTGGTAGTCGCGGGCTTTCTGCGTGTCACTGACCACGACGGCTTCGACCCACAGCGTGCGGCCGGCGTGGCGGGCGGTGCGGTCGCCGTGATCGATCAACAGTCGGGCCACGCCGGTCCCCACGGTCCCCATGCCGATGAGCGCGACTTTGGTAACGGCCTGCATGACGGAAAGCAAGGAGGCGAAAGGACTTGCGACAATGACGCGGCGGGGACGGGCCGTCGCGAGCGAATCCCCATGCTATTTCCCGCCGCGCGGAAGCGTCAAGCGGATGCATGGCGATCGAGGAGCAACTGACTTTGCGGCGACAGGCCTGCAAGCGTTAAGATGATTCCATGACGACGACGGCCAACGGAATCAATCAAACCGAAATTTTTCGCCGGGTGCTAGAGCGCCAACATAGCGCAATGACGCCCGATGTCGCTCAGTTCTTCCTCCAGCTGGAACTTCCGGCCGAGGATCGGGCCAAGCTCGACGAACTGGCCGAGAAGGCGCGGCACGGCACCCTTTCGCCCAGCGACCAGGCCGACCTCGACGAGTTTCGCAGGCTGGGCCGCTTGGTGGAGCTAATGAAACTCAAAGCTCGCAAAGCGCTTGCCGTCAGCAATTAGGCAGCGAACATGGACGACGCGCTGCGTGCATTAGTGAGAGGCCGGGCGAACGGCCGCTGCGAGTATTGCCGGTTTCCAGAGGCTGCCAGCTTCTTGCAATTCGCCGTTGATCACATCATCGCCGAGAAACACGGCGGCCCCACCGTCGAGGCGAATCTCGCCTGGTCGTGCTACTATTGCAACTCGTACAAAGGTCCGAACATAGCAGGCTGGATCGCCGAGACGGACGAAGTCGTCCGGCTGTTCCACCCCCGACGACACACTTGGGAAGATCACTTTGAATGGCAGGGATGCGTTCTGTTGCCCAGGACGCTGATCGGACGCGTAACAGTCGAGGTGCTCGAGATCAATCAACCCGATGCAATCGCAGTGCGGGAGGAGTTGCTTGGAATGAACGGCTTCGACCTCGGGACTTAGCCTGCACTGCTAGCATCCTCGGTTTGCCCTTTCGCTCTTGTCCGCGCCAGCAGCGTGCGGCTACGATTCGCGAGCCTTGCCGGACTGCCCGCTTCCGCACGTGCAACTACCCGTTCGGCAGGCCAAGCATCGACGCAGGAAAGGACTCCGCGGCATGTGTCTGGCTCTCTTGGACGTGGCGGCTTTGGTCGATGGAACATTGGTCGGGCCGCCCGAGCTGCCGATCACCGGCGCGGCAACGCTGGCCTGTGCCCGTCCCGGCGAGATTACGCTGGCCGATAGCGCGAAATTCGCTCCCCTCCTGGCCCGCTCGCAAGCCTCGGCGGTGATTGTCGGCCCGGGCTTTGAGCCGTCAGGCATCCCGTACATCGTCGTGGGCGACGCCCACACGGCCTTCGCCAAGGTGGTGCAGCATTTCCGGCCGATGCGGACCGCAAGGCCCATCGGAATCAGCCCGGCCGCACAAATAGCGTCGAGTGCGCGGCTTTCCGAAGGAGTGACGATTCATCCGCTCGCGATGGTGGGCGAGGATGTGTCGATCGGCCCGCGGTCTGTGATCCACGCGGGCGTGCGGCTGCTCGAGGGATGCCAGATCGGCGCGGATGTGACGATCTTCCCCAACGCGGTGCTCTACGAGAATACACAAGTCGGAGACCGGGTAATCATTCACGCCGCCGTCGTGCTGGGGGCATATGGCTTCGGCTATAGCCTCGTCGCCGGCAAGCATAAGCTGTCGCATCAGTTGGGGTATGTCGAGATTGCCGATGATGTGGAGGTCGGCGCGGGCACGACGATCGACCGGGGCACCTATGGCCCGACGATCATCGGCGAAGGGACGAAGATCGACGACCAGGTGCAAATCGCGCACAACTGCCGGATCGGCCGTCACAATCTGATTTGCGCTCAGGCTGGCATCGCGGGGAGCGGAACGACCGGCGATTACGTGGTCATCGCTGGACAGGTTGGGGTGCGCGACCACGTGCACATCGGCGACGGTGCGATGGTCGGTGGTCAGGCCGGCGTCATGAACGAAGTGCCTCCGGGCCGGCGCGTCGTGGGTTCGCCGGCGATCGACGAGCGCGACCAATATCACGTCTGGGCCGCGATGTACAAGCTGCCGGGGATGCGCAAGAAGCTGCACGAGCTGGAGCGGCAGATCGAGGAGCTGACGCGGATGCTCCAGCGACCGAAGCAGGATGCGGCGTGAATCGATTTCAGATTTAGGATTTCGGATTTATGATTTGAGATGTGATGTGGCCGACGTGAATCTGAATTCTGAAATCCTAAATCCGAAATCCAAAATCGGTTTAGTTGCCGGCTGGGGGCGGTTTCCGATTGTCGTGGCGCAGTCGCTCAAGGCTCTCGGTTACGAAGTTCATTGCGTGGGACTGGCGGGACATGCCGATCCGGGGCTGGCCGAGATTTGCGACAGTCACGTGGAATGCGGCGTGGCCCGAATGGGCCAGCACGTCCGCTACTTTCGGAGTCACGGAGTCACTCAGGCGACGCTGGCGGGCAAGCTGTTCAAGGACAAGCTGCTCTTCGGCCGCTGGGGCTGGCTGTCGCTGGTGCCCGACCTGACGACGATTCGCGCGTTTTTCCCGGTATTCATCCAACGCAAACAGGACCGCCGCGACGATACGCTCTTGACGGTCGTGGTCGACGCATTCGCCCGCTGTGGAATCACGATGGCCCCGGCAACCGACTTTACACCTGACCTATTGGCCAAAGCAGGACGGCTCACGCGCCGCGGGCCGACGGCCGGCGAGCAGCTCGACATCACATTCGGGTGGGGACTGGCCAAGGCGATAGGCCGACTCGACATCGGCCAAAGCGTGGCCGTGAAGGGGCGGGCGGTGATCGCCGTCGAAGCGGTCGAAGGGACCGACGCCTGCATCCGCCGGGCGGGCGAGCTTTGTCCGCAGGGAGGCTTCACCGTGGTCAAGGTCGCCAAGCCGCAGCAGGACATGCGGTTCGATGTTCCGACAATTGGCATCGGGACGATCGAGAGTCTCATGGCGGCGGGAGCTAGCGTCCTGGCGGTCGAAGCGGGGAAGACGATTGTCGTCGATCGGGATGAGGTGGTGGCCCTAGCCGACAAACACGGACTGGCGATTGTGGCCTTGGATTCGGGGAATCAGGCGGTGGCTGCCCCTGGCTCCGATTGACAGAATTGGGACGGACCCCCGTCTGCTATTGCGAACAGCTTCGCCTGGTGGGCCAGGCAGCCAGCTTTGCTGTTGCGCGGGATTGCAGCCTGCGAATCGACCCAATCGATCGTTGCTTCGATGACCTTCCAGCGCGCCGCCGGATCCCAGTTCCGGTCGCGTTTGAGCGCTTCGCGCTGTAAGAGTTCGGTGAGGTCGTCCGTCATAGCTTGAGTTTGGCTTGCAGCGATTGAATGCGGCTGATCTTTTGCAGCGGCGGATCGAGGGCCAGTTGGCAGCGAAGCATGTCGTCGTCGCTGATTCCATAATACACCACGCCGCCGGTGGTTGTTTCGTGGATGGCCGATTTACGCGACGCGGACCAATCGTCAAGCCCCTGGACCGCGCGGAAGATGTCGATTGCCCCGTGCGGGGAGTGCAAACTATAGACACCTTGCAGTGCCAGCCAACCTGGCGCCTTCCTGGCGACGGGCTCCCAGTCCGCATCGGTCTGGCCCCACTCGGCGTCGAGTGCGGCCAGCGCCTGCTCGCAGCGCATCCGATTCTCGTCCGTATCGTCGATCCACAGGTCCACATCGAAAGTTAAGACCGGCTCGTGACGGAGCATGAAATTCATGCCGCCAATGAGCAGGTAGGCGACCTGATGCTGGTTGCAAACGTGAAAGATGTGCTCGACATTCATAGGTAGCAGTCATTCTACGCAGAGGCTATTCGCAAGGCGCAGACACGCCCACGCAAGCGTGGGTCGTGGCACCCGTCATGCAGCGGCGAAACGACACTACAGCCGCACAACCATCCCCACGCTGGCGAAGTAATCGTCGGAGGCGTCGCTCAGACCGACGCCGGCCCGGACATCGAATTGCAGGTCGTTGGTGACCGGGAAAATGAAGCCGCCGTTGAAATAGTGCTGCGTGCGGGCAATATCGGAGCCAGACGGGACGAGCACGAACCACTCGGTGTAGCCGCCCCAGTAGTCGGTGAACGAATAGCCGAAGGTCCAAGACTGAGCAAATTCGTGGTAAATCTCGTCCAGGTCATCGACGGCCTTGTTGACCTGCGTGCTGCCGGCGGTCGAGAGGAAATCGTTGATATCCCAGCCGTAGAGCCAGCTCACGCCGGGGAGGACCATGTCGGAGGTGAGCTGGCTGTGGCCGGTGGGAACAGTCCACTGCGGCATGATCGACATCTCGGGAAGGATCCCCTCCTGGGGCGTGAGCATGAGCTTAATGCCGAGATAGAGGTCTTCGCTGCCGGAGAATTCATTGGGCTCGATCAGCGGGCCAGGCTGCGAGAAGAACGAGCCGTAGTTGAAGCCGACGCGGAATTCGAACCACTCCGCGAGCAGCCCGAAGCGGGCCAATAGTTCGGGATAGGAACTCGAGTGAGAGTGGCTTGGGCCGTCATCGTCGGCGGTGTACGTGTAACCCATTTCGAGCTGGATCACGCCGCGGCCGACCGTGCTGCTGGCTTCGGTGAAATCGGGCCGGTCGGAAGCGAGCGGTTCGTCGGGTCCAGGCGGGCCGCCCGTCGTGTCTCCATAGCTCCAGCGGAAGAGCGTGCCCGGCGCTTCGCAGGCGCAGAGCCAGTCGTCAGGCTCGGCAGCCCGGGAGATTGCGGACAGACAGGCCAGCAGAGCCAGACAAAGTGAGCCACGAATGAAACACGAATGGAACATGGTTGCACGAGGGGACAAAGGGCCTGGGTCAGGGCGGGAGCAAGACGCTTTGTTTTGATCGACCAAGAACAGTTTTTGGTTAATCAAAAAATCGCGCGCTATGGTCCGCTAGCAGCGGCTGCAGGTAGTGACAGCGTGGTGACGCGGGCCAAGCTTCTGCCCGACCGTAGCAGCAACGAGCCGTCGACCGCAGCCGCTCCATAAACAACATCGGTAAACGACAGCTCGTTCTCGGCAAGCAATTGATATTTCGGCCCGGCTTGGACAACGGCTGTCGTGCTGTCCTTCGTCACGAAATAGACCCGGTCTCCCGCCGCCAAGGGCGTAGCCCAACAGGGACCAGGGAGCCGCTCCGTCCAGCGCAACTCGCCGGACTCGAGATCATGGCAGGCGGCAATGCCAGTCTTGCCCACGATATAGACCTGGCCGCGGTAAATCAGCGGCGAGGAATATCCACAGGAAGTTTTGGCGGCGAGCCAGGCGGGTTGCGGAGGTTGCATCTGGCTGGCGTCTAAGCGCAGGGCCTGCGTAAAGCCCGGCTCACTGGAAGCGACAACAATGAACTTGCCATCGCAGACGGGGGACGGAGTGGTGTTGCCCTTGAGGTTGCCAATTTGCCATCGGGGCGCGCCGTCGGATAGCGAAAATGCATGGAGCGAACCGCCTGTACCAGCAAGCACAAGCGGGCCGCTGTCGACATCGGCGACGAGCGGCGAGGACCAGGCGGTCTGAGCCGGCAAGTCGGTCTTCCACAAGTTCTGGCCCGTCGCCTTGTTGAGAGCCAGAAGATAACTCGGACCTCGATGAGAAACCTGCACGAGCAGGCGGTCGGCATGTTGCGCAAGCGAACTTGCATAGCCGTGCGGACCTGTGAATTCGCCGTAATCGGCCACGAGCGAGCGCCGCCACAGCTCGCGGCCGTCATGTGCTAGTGCAATGAGGTCGCCGCTTTCAAACATCGCGTACAGAGCGTGGTCGTCCACGGCGGGGGTTGGGGCGCCGCGACTGACGGTGTCGCCATCTCTGATCTTTTGCGTCGCGGCAAACTCGCGCATCCAGCGGCGCTCACCGGTGTGCAGATCAAGACATTGCACCAGTAACTTCTCCTTGTGTTCGCCATCGACGGCGGTGACGAAGACCGCGCCGTTGGAGATGACCGGACACGACTGGCCGTAGCCGGCCAAGCGCACGATCCACGCGACATTTTTGTGACCGCGCGCGGCCCACTGGACCGGCAGGTTGTCGGTCGGCGAAACGCTTGTGCCGTCGCCGCGGAAGGCGGGCCAGACATCGGCGGGGGGAGCGGCATAGAGGTTTGTTGCCAGGACGACGAGCGTCAAGAAAACGGCAGGGCGCATGTGACGGGCTCCGGAAGGGAGTGAAGGAAAAATGGCTGCCCGGCAGTGGTGCGCCGGACCGGCCTGGCCGCCGCGATCGTGGAGTCTTGACGAGCAACAGCCCGATTCGTACATTTATCGCACTTGCAATTTAATTGCAAGTAGTGTCTATTGGCGAATCGAGTTTTTCTTCCTCGTTTTTCGGGAGACCGCTCATGTCCGCACGATCCTTCGCTACCGGGCGATCCGCCGCATTCACGCTGGTTGAGCTGTTGGTCGCGATTGCGATTATTGGCGTGCTTGTCGCCGCCCGCGAAGCGGCCCGCCGCACGCAGTGCGGGAACCACCTCAAGCAACTCACGCTGGCGATGCACAACTACGAGAGCACGTATGCCGCCCTGCCGCCGTTTGCGGCACGCAATCAGGAAGCCTTTTCGGTGCACGCCCGCCTGCTGCCGTTTCTCGAGCAGGCCAATCTTGAAAACCTGATCGATTACCAAGAGCCGCTGATGACCGGGCCAGGCTTTGCGCCCGTCCTCAACCCGATACACATGGCGGCCGCGGCGACGGTCGTCCCCGCGTTTCTCTGTCCCAGCGACGGCCGCGAGCCGCTATTCAAGTCGTACCAGGCAGGGACATTCGCGGGCACGAATTATATGTTCAATACCGGTTCGGGCCGTCACTTGACCTATGATCCGGGTCTGCCGACCGACGGGCTCTTCTATTACAACTCGCAGACCCGCCTGGCCGCGATCACCGACGGCCTCTCGAACACCGCGCTTGTGACCGAGACTTTGCGCGGCCCCGACGTCGACACGACCGCCTCGCTGCCGAAATTTCCCGGACGGCAATATGCCAGCCCTACCACATCGCCTGCCAGTCCTCCGCCCGGACTGACTCAAGGCGTGCTCTTGCAAAATCCTGACCTGCGGCCGATCGTTGCAGGCACAACCCGGTGGCGCGGCAATCGCGGCGGCGCCTGGATCTGGGGTCTGCAAACCAACTCCGGAATCAACGGCTACCTTCCTCCCAATAGCAAGACGCCCGACGTGGTGGGACACGGCCGCGGCTGGTATGCCGCGCGGAGCTATCACCCTGGCATCGTGCTTGTTGGCCTTTGCGACGGCAGCGTGCAGCCCGTTTCGAATTTCGTCAATGTCGAAATCTGGCGGAATCTATTCACGCGGGGCGGCGGCGAAGTGGGCGGAGGGCCATGAACAGCTACGGAAACTGCTCGAGCTGCAAGAGATTGCCCAATTCGGCGGCCGCATCCCAGCGAGCGGCATGAGCCTCGATGTAACCCAGATTGACTTCGTTCAGCGTCTTCTGGGCCTGAAGGAGGCGGAGGAAGTCGATCTGACCTTCGCGATAGAGCCGCTGGGTTATCTCGAGCGACTCGCGCGACTTGGGGAGGATCTCGTTTTGATATTTCGCCGTGAGGGCCACGGCGGTGCGGTAGCGGCCGACCGCTTCGGCAGCCTGGCCGGCGAGTTCGACTTGCACGCGGCGGATGTTCGCTTCGGACTGGCCGACGTAGGCCTGGGCGGCCGAGATTCCGCCCTGATTGCGGTTCCACACTGGCAGGGTCATCGTCACCTGCAACACGCCCATGTTCTCGACCCCTTCGAGCTGCCGCATGTAGCCCCCCATCAAGTTGAACGTGGGATAAGGCTCGACGACCGCGCGGCGGAGCAGGATGCGGGCCCGCTCGGCTTCGGCCTGGGCGATGCCCGTTTGGGCGTTGAGAAACGACGCGTCCTGAGCCTGCTCGAATTCAATCGCCAGCGATTCGGCGCCCAGGTCGCCATAGAGCATGTCGATGGGCAGGCCGGGCGTGCCGGCAGCGGCAGCCAGGCGGTGCTTCAAGGCGACCAGGTTAATCTGGGCTTTGGCGAGCGCGTTTTCTGCGAGGTTCAGTTCGACTTCCAGCAGCAGAGTATCGGTCTTGGCCCCTTCGCCCCCTTTAAAAAGCGCCTGGCCGATCTCCAGCGAACGCTTGGCGATCTTGAACATGTCGTCCAGCACGGCGACGCGGTTCTGGGCCGCCAGGGCTTCGAAGAATCGACGGCGGACGGCGGTCAGCACCTCGAAGCGGGCGCGCGTCAGCGCGAGTCTCGCCTGCTCAACCTCCTGGCACGCGGCGGCCTGGTCAAGCC
>JAKEHX010000011.1 GCA_022614795.1 Planctomycetaceae bacterium
GAGTGGCCCGGCTGTAAGTGGCGGGAGAATATTTTGGCGGCGTGACTAGTCTGGTCCCGAAAATTACAGATGTACACTAGTCGGAAAAGGAGTTTTGGCGGGAGGAGAGTGGTGAGTGGTGAGTGGTGGGGAGCGCGGCGGCGCGGGTTGGAGTGGAGTTGGCTGCCGGGCCGGATCGAAGAGGGTTTGGTGCTGGTACTGAGTACGGAGTACGGAGTACCAAGTACCGAGCACGCCATACGGATCGCCGCGAACCACTCACCACTCACTCTGCCCCGCCCCCAATCTGAAATCCCAAATCCTAAATCCTGAATCATTCATGCCTCAGGGCCTCGATCGGGTCCATTTTGGCCGCCCGGATCGCCGGGTAGATGCCGAATACCACGCCCACGATGACCGAGATCGAAAAGGCCAGCGGCAGCGAGGCCAGGACGATCTGCGGCTGGATGTTATTGACCACTTCGGGCAGCTTGTCCCACAGATCCGCGGCGAACTCCTTGAGCAGGTAGCGGGTGCCGACGATGACCACGGGGCACAACAGACCGCCGACGATGCCGGTGATGCCGCCGACGACGGAGAGCGAAACCGTCTCGACGAGGAACTGGAGGATGATGTGGGAGCGGGTGGCGCCGAGGGCCCGGCGAATGCCGATTTCGCGGGTCCTTTCGGTGACGGTGGCGAGCATGATGTTCATGATGCCGATGCCGCCGACGAGGAGCGAGATGGCGGCGATCATGCCCATGAGGACCATGAACATGAGGCGCGTGACGCGGGCCTGCTCGAGCAGCTCTTCGGGCACGATGACAGCCACGTCGGTCCGGGCCGGCGATTCGATGAGCGCGCCGGCGGGTGTGAGCGACAGCATCTCGCCTGGCTTATCCTTGAGCTTCTTGTTGGTCGATTCATCGCGAACGCCGAGCGTCTTGCGCACCAGGTCGGCAGTGACCTTGACGTTGGCGACCGAGTCGACGCGGAGCGTGATCTGATTCAGCTCGACGATCTCCATCGAGAACGAGCTGCCGCGGCGAGAGTAGATCAGATCGCCCACCCGCTGGCGGAGCGTGCTGATGGGGATGTAGACGTCGGTGTTGAAGTCCTGGGCTTCGAGCGAGCCGCCGATCGCCGCGGTGGGCGTGCGGTATTTGAGGACGCCGACGATCTGATAGAAGTCCTTCGTCTCGGCCAAATAGACGCGGCGGCCGATCGGGTCTTCATAAGGAAACAGCGCCTCGGCCGTGCCGCTGGAAATCACGCAGTAGTTCTGCCGCTCTTCGACGTCGGCTTCGCTGAGCAGGCGGCCGCGATCGCGCACCAGCCGCGTGACTTCGAAATACTCGGGGGTGCAGCCGACGAGGCGGCCGTCGAGGTTCCGCCCGTCGAAGCTGAACGTGCGGCGGATTTCGCGGATCGGCAGGACCGAGCGGAGCGTGGGAATCGTCTGCTGGAGCTTGTCGAGTTCTTCGCGCTTGATGCCATAGGGGACCGGGCCGCTGAACCCGGCGATGGCGTCGGCCGGCGGCTTGATCGAGCGGACGATGATGTTGTCGGCCCCCAGCCCTTCGATCTGGCGCTGGGCCTCCTGGCTGATCCCCTCGCCGATCGCCAAGAGCCAAATGACGCTGGCGACGCCGATGAAGATGCCCAGCACGGTCAACAGCGACCGCATCGGGTGCAGCAGCAGGCTCTTTAAGCCGAGTTGGAAGGTGCGGAGGAAGAACATCGTTCGGCTATTCGGTTTCAGGTTTGAGGTTTGAGGTTTCAGGTTTCAGGTTTCAGGTTCCAGGTTCCAGGTTTCAGGTTCCAGGTTTCAGGTTCCAGGTTTCAGGTTCCAGGTTTCAGGTTAAATGCGGCTGATCCCAACTTGGAACTTGAAACTTGGAACTTGGAACTTGAAACTCGGAACTTGAAACTTGGAACTTGAAATTTCGTTTACGCTGCCTGCGACTCGTCGGCGGCAATCTCCGCGGCGACGCGCTCGGGGTCGGGCATGCGGCGATGGCCGTTGACCTGGTCGCTTTGCAACAGGCCGTCGCGGAGGCGGATGATCCGCTTGGCGGTCCCCGCCACGTCGTCCTCGTGCGTGACCATGATGATCGTGCGGCCCTCTTCGTTGAGCCGGCGGAGCAGGGCCAGAATTTCTTCGGCCGTGACCGAGTCGAGGTTGCCGGTCGCTTCGTCGGCCAGGATGAAATAGGGATCGTTCACCAGGCTGCGGGCGATGGCGACCCGCTGCTGCTGGCCGCCGGAAAGCTGGCTCGGCCGATGCCCCAGCCGGTCGCCCAGGCCGACCATATCGGCCAATTCGCGGCAGCGGCGGCGGCCGCGCGACGTGAGGCGGCCCTGATAGAGAAGCGGCACCTCGATGTTCTCGAGCACCGTGTATTGCTGGATCAGGTTGTACGACTGGAAGACAAAGCCGATCCGCGACGCGCGGATATACGAGAGCTGGTCGTCGGACATCCGGGCCACGTCGTCGTCGCCGAGAAAAAACTGCCCGGCGGTCGGCTTGTCGAGGCAGCCCAGCAGGTTGAGCAGCGTGCTTTTGCCGGAGCCGGAAGGTCCCATGATGGCGACGTAGTCGCCGGCGGGGACGTCGAAGCTGACGCCGCGCAGGGCGCGAACGGTTTCGCTTTTGAGGACGTAGTCCTTGCGAATGTCGCGAAGCTGCGCGGCAAACGTCATTCGCCGCCCCCCGTCACGGGACCGCCTCCGCCTTGTCCGCCTTGTCCGCCGCCGCCCTGGCGCTGCTCGCGCATGCGGGCCATCGCTGCGGCGACCGCCGAGGTCAGCTCGGTGCGGTCCATGAAGCCGTCGGCGTTGCGGTCGGCATCGGCGACGGCCTGCTTGCCGCGGTCGTCCAGCGAGGCGACTTCGTCCTTGGACAGCTTGCCGTCGCCGTCGGCGTCGCTTTGGAGATATCGCTCGACGAGCATGGCGGGGGTGAAGTTGCCGCGGCCTTTGCCCTTGCCTCCGCCGCGCCCGCCGCCTCCGCCGCGCCCGTCACCGCCGCCTCCTCCGCCCAGCGCACCCTGTCCTTCCCTGCCGCCATCCGCAGCCGGCCGCACGGGCGCCTCGCCCGGCTTGGTGCGGGCGATTTCGCCAAGGCCCTTGGGAGTGAGAGGATCGGGCAGGTCGGGCAGGACGAGCAACCGGCCGGCAGCCCGCGGGTTCATCACGACCTCTTGGCCCTCTTCGATTCCCCCCTTGATCGTGATGACCTTGTCGTTAGAGGTGCCGACTTCGATCTCGCGCGTCTGGTACGACTCGCCGTCCTTGACGAGGGTGAAGAACTTCCCTTTGTGCTCGGCCACGGCCTGCACCGGAACCTGCAAGGCACTAGGCACGCTTTCCACATGAATCCTCGCCTCAGCATTCATGCCGCTCCTCAATTCGGCGGGCGGATTGAGAATTTTGATGAACGTCGCATACTTGCGGATCGTCGAGTAGCTGCCGGGATCGGCGTATTGATTGACCTTGACCACCTCGCCTTTGAGCAGGTTGTCCTTGAGGGCATCGACCCGGATCGTCACGGGCAGGCCGGGCCGCACGAGCGTGATGCGGGCCTCGTTGACGCTGGCCTTGACCTGCATCCGCGAGCTGTCGGGCAGGCGGATGATCGCCTGGCCCTCGCGAACGCTGGCCCCCGGCTCGACGACGAATTCAGCCGTCGTGCTGCCGCCGCGGCCAAAATCGAACTTATTGGCATACACGACCTGGCCGGCGACGCGGGCCCGGATCGTGCATTTGCTGATCTGCCATTCGATGTCGCGGAGCTTTTCTTCTTCGAGGGCCAGGCTGCTCTTTTCGCCGCCGACCTTGGCGTCGGCCGTGGCGATTTCGCTGCTGAACTGCGTCTCCATCTTCTTCTTGGTCAGCTCCCGCAGCACGCTCAGCTTCCTTTCGGCCAGGGTCTGCGTGTTCTTGGCGGTCTGCACCGCGAGCTGCTCGCCTTCGAGCTGGAGCGCTGAGAGCAGCCCCTTGTCCGCCAGCCGCAGGGCCGAGTTGAACGCCAGCTCCGCGCTGCGCAGTGCCTTTTGGGCGGTGAAAACGTCGTTCTCCAGCAGCTTCTCTTCGGCGCGGAAGGTCCCTTCCTGGTACTCCTTGAGGGCGATCCTGGCGGCGATGAGCCGGTTCTCGGCTTCGACGACGAGCGACTTTTGGCTATTGACCTTGATGACCTGGTTTTTCTGTTCCTGCTCGAGCGCGGCGGAATCGAGCTTGACGAGGAGGGTGCCCATCGTCACGCCCAGCTCGTAGGGCGTGCCATCGACCGTCTCGATGGCGAGCTTGTATTCGGCTGCCCGCGGGTTGTCCTTGATTTCCCAGGCCTTGGTGACGGTGCAGGCGACGTATTTGTCGCGGACCGCATCGACCGCGTTGGCGGGCAGGTCCTTCACGGCGATCTCTTTGAGGTCGGCGGCATTGACCGTGGACCAATCGACCACGACGGGACCTTCGACCATGGTCCCTTCGGGAATCACTTCGAGAATGGTGATCCCGCCGCCGCCACCGCCACCACCGCCGCCGCCACCCATCGAGGAACCGCCGCCGCCGCCACCGCCGCCGCGCGAGCGGACCTCGCATTTCACTTCGACGTTGCTCTCGCTTTCGACCCCGCCTTGCTCGATGACGACGAAGTCATAGGGGCCGCTGGTGACGCGGGTCAGGAGCAGCTGCGGCGCGGCCCCGCGGTCGCCCCGTCCCCAGAACCACCAGGCCAGCCCGGCGGCCACGCCGATGATCACGATCGCCGCGATAGTGAAGAGCAGGGCATTGGCGGGACGGCGCTGGGAAAGGTGGCGCTGGGAAGGGTAACTGTGGACGCGCCGGGAATCGGGACGCTGGCAGGAGCGACGAGCGCTCGATCGTGGAGAGGGGCGTGTCATACGCTGGCCCTTTATGCGGAAGCCGGCAAGGCAGGAGAGGCGTGGCTAGCGACTGGCGTGGCTTGCGATTGGGGAGGCGAGTACCGGCGAATGGCCGATAGGCGTAGGCGAATCGCTCCGCGAGACGCATACCTCACTGAGGGTCCCCGGTTTGGGGCGTGAGGCTTACGTTTTTTCGACAAATCATCCAGCTTCGATGCATTCTATCCGACCCGCCAGGCGCTGTCACTCCATTTCTGGCAGCAAACAGCTAGCGGCTCTGGCAGGGGCACTGCTGGGCAAGCCAGCAGTGGCGCCCCATGGTCCAGCATGGCCTTTCCCAAGCGCCAATTGTCTCTAACCCCGCGGCCAGTCGGGAGTTCCGCGGAAAAGTAGCAGGCACACTCCGTGTGCCGTCCGGCAAAGCATTACGCTCAACAGGCGGTATCGGCTCCCGAATGCGACTGTCGGCGTCGTCCTAACGGCACACGGAGTGTGCCGTCCGGCAAAGCATTACGCTCAACAGGCGGTATCGGCTCCCGAATGCGACTGTCGGCGTCGTCCTAACGGCACACGGAGTGTGCCTGCTACTTTGGACCGTTGAATTGCGGCTCTGGCGGGCGTAGATTGCGCTTGGGTCTATTCGCCGCTGCTTCTCGTAGGGAGGGTTGGGTCATGTCATCCGCCAGTCGCCGCCGGTTTCTTCAAACCACGACCGCCGCTGCCGCCACTCTCGGCCTTTCGCAGCTCGACTTTCTCGGCAAGCTGCCCCGCGTGTCGGCCCAGGAGGCGCAGCCCGATCCCAAGACCGTGCGATTCACAAGCGACATCGAGCCGCTGGTGCGGGTGATCGAAGAGACCCCGCGCGAGCGGCTGCTGGAGGAGGTCGCCGGGCGGATCCGCAAGGGGACGACCTATCGCGAGGTGGTGGCGGCGCTGCTCTTGGCGGGCGTGCGGAACATCCAGCCGCGGCCGAGCGTGGGCTTCAAGTTCCACGCGGTGCTGGTGGTGAACTCGGCCCACCTGGCGAGCATTTCGTCACCCGACGAGCACCGCTGGCTGCCGATTTTCTGGGCCCTCGATGCGTTCAAGTCGTCGCAGTCCCGCGACGTGGAGGAAGGGAACTGGACGATGGGGCCGGTGGACGAGGGGTTTGTGCCGCCGCCGCACCAGGCGCGGCAGAAATTCCTGGACGCGATGAACCGCTGGGACGAAGGGGACGCCGACGCCGCCGTGGCCGGGCTGGCCCGCACCGCGGGGTCCAACGAGCTGTTTGACACGTTCGCCCGCCTGGGCTGCCGCGACTTCCGCTCGATCGGCCACAAGGCGATTTATGTCGCCAACGCCTGGCGGACGCTGAACTGCGTCGGCTGGCAATATGCCGAGCCGGTGCTGCGGTCGCTGGCGTATGCCCTCTTGAATCACGAAGGGCAAGGCAACCCGGCCGAAAACGATTTCGACGCCGACCGCCCCGGGCGCGACAACCTGGCCCGCGCGAAGAAGCTGCGCGAAGACTGGCAGACCGGCAAGGTGGACGACGCCGCGACGCGCGAGCTCTTGGCGACGATCTACGGCGGCAGCACTTCCGAGCTGTGCGACCAGGTGGTCGAGATCATCAACCGCGGCATCTCGCCCCAGTCGGTGTGGGATGCCTTGCTCGTCGGTTCGGGCGAGCTATTGATGCGCCAGCCGGGCATCGTGGGCCTGCACACGCTGACGACGACCAACGCCATGCGGTATGCGTACGGGGCCTGCGGCGACGACGAGACGCGGCGGATGCTGCTCTTGCAGAATGCGGCGTTCTTGCCGCTGTTCCGCCGGGAAATGCAACGCCGCGGCTCCGTGAGTCAACAAAAGGTTGAAGCACTCGCGGGGGAAGAGTCGGGTTCAGATGCTGCTACGGCAGTGGAATCAATCTTCGCTTCAATTAGTACCGATCGAATGCTCGCGGCGCGGCAAACACTTGCATTTGCTCGAGCGCACTACGATATCGGCGCGTATTCCAACCGAGCTCGAACGCTGGTGTTCTTCAAGGGTGACGATTCACACGACTACAAGTTTAGCTCGGCAGTGCTTGAGGATTTCTTCCGTGTTTCGGGTTCGTGGCGACCGTATTTCCTTGCGGCAAGTGTCTTTCACCTAAGAGGAAGCGGCGGTAAGGACAATGAATTAGCGAAACGTACTCAAGCCGCTCTAGAAGGGTAAATGCAGTGCTGGCCAGCATTTGTCATTTGCCTCGTTTGGAATCGCGGATTCTTTAACCTGCGCAGAGCATTCAGTGGCCCAATTCATTGGGCGACTAATGTGTATTGTGTATTTCATGTCAAAGGAGCTCGTCATGTGTCGATTCGTTACGTTCGTGACATGCGTGATTGCTGTTGCAACGGCGTTTGGCGATGAGTATGAAGACGTATGAAGACGCCGTCGCTGCGCGTGGGCAAGCGACCCTTGCCTTGGAGATTTGCCAAGAAGAATATGGTGCGATCTGGCCGCCGTATGACGAAACTGCATTTTACCTTTGGGAAGGTCTATACTGGCAAGGGCGTTATGAGTCCGAGATTGATATGTTCGACACAGATGGGTTCGATGAAACGTTATTCGATGCTGCAGAAGAGGCCCTTGGGGTTGCAGAGGATGGGCTGACTGCGGGTATCGACGTGGAGCAGTCCGGATATTCCGCGCTTGAATCGGGAGATACTGCATTTGCCGCAGGAGAGTATGGTGATGCCGCTGAATGGTACATTGAGGCTGCCATGAATTTCAACGCCGCTTCGTGGCATTACTCTCAAGCAGTCGAACAAATGTACGAGGCGGCGAATAGAATGCGTAGTTTTTGGTACTACTGCTATTCGAAGTTTCTAGCGTAGTGGTTCTCATGGAGAATGAATCCGTGCAGGCATCGGCGCAAAATGAGTGTTTCACCGCCGCTCATTCTTTCGCAAGGCGACCGTCTCGCACGACTACAAGTTCAGCTCGGCGGTGCTGGAGGATTATGCGCACGTTTCGCCCGCCTGGCGCGACAAGTTCCTGGCGACGAGCGTGTTCAACCTCAAGGGGAGCGGCGGCGGCGACAACCCGCTAGTGCAGCGGACGCGGGCAGCGCTGGGGTAGGAGTGCTGAGAGGTTGTGAATCTTTCGTAGCTGAAGTCGCCAGACTTCAGGTTTTTCTGCGGATTCGGAACTCTGGCGAGTTCCGCTACGGGATTCATTCACAAC
>JAKEHX010000012.1 GCA_022614795.1 Planctomycetaceae bacterium
TGCCAAGGCATACCTGGGTCTCCTTTCGGAGTCCCATTCTGCCCTCAGGCGCCACCCATGTCTTGAACCAAGTTTGTTACCCATGTCCTGAACCTGCACCGCGGTTGAGGATTATGGGGGTGCTACCTACAATTCTCCGCTTCGTCCAAACTGGAAGCAATTTGCAATGGACAATTTGCAATGATGAATTTGCAATGGCCGCGCTGACCATTGCAATTGAAAACCTTCGGATCACCGGCCCCCAGTCGAAGAGGAAGATGACTTTATGGAACGGACCCTTGTGCTACTGAAGCCCGACTGCGTCCAGCGCCGCCTGATGGGTCGGGTCATCAGCCGATTCGAGGAGAAGGGGCTGAACATCATTGCGATGAAGATGCTGAAGGTCACGCCCGACCTGGCGAAACAGCACTATGCCGAGCACGTGACCAAGCCCTTTTATCCCGGCCTGGAGAAGTTCATTACTGCGTCGCCAATTGTGGCAATGGTCGTGGAAGGGCTGGAGGCGATCCGCGTGGTTCGCGAGATGCTTGGGGCGACGAGCGGCCTGAAGGCGGCGGCTGGCACGATTCGCGGCGATTACTCCAGCAGCCGGCAGATGAACCTGGTGCATGCCAGCGACGGCCCAGAGGCGGCGGCGCGCGAGATCGGGCTGTATTTCAGACCGGCGGAGATTCTGCCCTATGAGCCGACGCTGATGCCGTGGCTGAAGGCGGGGGATGAGAAGTGATCGGGAGAAGTGGAAAGGGGTGAAGAGAGACGGAGGCACGGAGAGATAGAGGGCGATTCGGCGCTGTGGACGTCGCAAGGGACGACTGAATATAGTAGAGGAGTGGCCCTGATATTGAGGTTGATATGCCAAGTATCGCGATATTTCCCGTTGTGAATGATGACGGTGGGCAGACGTTTCGCGCCGTCGCCAAGACCGCGCAGTCCGAAGGCCGGACCGCGGGCGAAGCCCTGGACGCAGTGACGCCATCCTTGCCGCCGGGAAGCTCGGGGACCGTCGTCGTCATTCAACCGATGTTGCCCGACACGCTGTTCACCGCTGCGCAACGAATTCGGTTGGGGCAATTGATGGCCGATTGGCGTGCCGCACGCGATGCCGGTCACTCGCTTCCGCCAAGCGAAGCGGCCGAGCTCGATCGCCTGGTGGAGGACGAATTGGCCGCGGCCACCAAGCGCAGCGAGCAGTTTTTGCAAGGCTTAGGGCAGTGAATCCGCGATACTCGGCCGTGGCCGCTCGCGCGCGGCATCGCTGCGAGTATTGCTTGGCCCCGGAGTCGGTCTTCAATTTTCCGTTTGAAGTCGAGCACATTGTGCCTCCGGGTCGGGGAGGAGTGGACGATCTCGAGAATCTGGCTCTGGCCTGTCGATCTTGCAATTTGTTTAAGAGTGATTGGATTGAAGCGACTGATTCCATTTCGCAAATGATCGCCAAATTGTTTCATCCGCGCACTGATCGTTGGGAAGAACACTTCTTGGTGACAGAAGGTGGATTGATCACAGGGCTGACTGCGATTGGACGCGTGACGGTTGAGCAACTACGTATGAATGCTCGCGCGCAGGTCTCAGCGCGTAAAGTTTGGCTCAAGCTTGGGATCTATGGATGAGCACGATCGTCGTCTGAAGTGACTTGCCTTCGCCGAATCGTCGGTCGCAGCTCTTCGGCGGGCCGCATTCCCAGCGTGCCGCAGCCGACGACGAGGCCGCGGAGTTCGGTGTTCGGGCGGCGACGGCCGAGGATAAAGCTGAGCAGAAAGCCCAAGAGCAGGGTGGCGGCAAAGCTGAAGATGAGGTTCCACGCTTCGGCGAACGTGGCAGGTCGGAGCCAGGCGAATGCGACTGCGGAGCCAGTGCCGACTACGAGTGCAATAAGTGCAGCCGCAGCAGTTGCCCGGCGCGTGAGCATGCCGAGCAGAAAGATGGCCAAGAGCGGTCCGGCGAGAGCACCTGTCACGAGCATGGCGAGGTGCAGCGGGTCGGCTAAGTGCGTCAGCAGCGCGGCCAGCAGCGTGACCGCCAGGCCGACGACCAGCGTCAACGGCCGCGCCAAGCGCAGCTCGTCGGCTGAGGTGAGTTGTTCGGGGGTCTTGTTCAGCCGGCGCGCCAGCCGCGACTTGAGCCAACCGAAGCGGCGGTGCAGATCGAAAACCAGCCATGCCGTCAGGCCATGGATCCCGGCCACGAGCGGCGCGGTGGTGGCCGCCAGGAGCGCGACAATGACGATTCCGGCCGCCCCCATCGGCAGTTGATCGGCGGCCAGCGCGGGAAACATTTGGAGCGGAGCGCTGCTGGCCACGATGAACTCGCCGTTGAGCTTGCCGCGCGGCGGCCGGCGCATGGCAAGTTTTTCAACCAGCACGCGGTTCGTTTCGGCATCGATCAAGCCGGCAGATGATGTAAACGGCTCCTTGTTGTTGGGCTGGAGGATGCGGCGCTGGGCGATGAGCTGCTCGAGTGTGACGGCGGAGATTTCGTGGGCCGGGTTGGCTGGGTCCAGCAGCAGTCGGCCCTTTGCATCGCGGATCGGTTGGCGTGTGACGCCGTCGATATTGGCGACCCACTGTGGCCGGAGTTCGCTCGGATGATCGTAGTAGAACGCCCAGAGACAGACTCCCAAGTACAACAGCGCCGGCAGGAGCAGCGTCAGGCCGAGCGTCGAAGTCAGGCAGGCGGTCCTGGCAGCGTTGATGTCCTTAGCGGCCAGCAAACGGCCGGTGGTTGCCTGATCTGCCGCCAGCAAGGCCAGATTGGCCAGACTCCAATAGGGCAATGCTGCCCATTGACTCCAGTCGTCACTCCAATCGAACGTCGCCGCCGCAGTTTGCGTCCGGCCAAGTCCAGAGGCGATCTGTGCGATGCGCGCCGGGCCGCCGTCGATTGCGAGCCATGTCGCCCCGATCAACACAACCACAGCCACGGCAACGGCCAGCGCGGCCGCGGCGCCGCTCCAAACCACGCCGCGCATGCCCCCCAGGAATGCGACGAGCGCCGCCAGGCTGCCGATGAGGAGCACCACCCACCACACAGGAATCGCCGTCCAGCCGGCAGCCAACAACACTGCCCGGCATGGCCCGGCGACGAGACCCGCCACGAGCGCGACCCGCAAAGCGAAAAACGCAAGCCCCGCCGCCAGTCGGACGCGGCCGTCGAACCGCTCTTCGAGGTATTCATAGATCGAACTCAATCCCAGTCCACGATAGAGCGGAACGAGAATCCAGATCGAAAGCGGCAGCACGATCCAAGCGGCCGCTGGAACAACCCAACTGCGCAGCCCCAGCTCATAGCCCGCGGCAGGCAACGCGAGCAGCAACTGGCCCGGAACGAGCATGGCCACCAGCGACGCCGCAAGCGGCCGCCAGCCGAGCGACCAGCCAGCCAGCAAGAACTCGGACGTATCGCGCTGCCGCCCGCTGAAATAGAGGCCGAGCAGCACGATTCCCGCCAGGGCGAGTCCGCAGACGAGAGCGTCAAGCGATGTCAGGGTGGCAAGCATGACCAACTGGGCCGGGAGTATGGTATCCGCAACTCATCATTGCAGCCAATTCGCTACAAACGGACCAAACGTTACGCGCGCACCCCCACGCAGACGGCCAACAGCACGCAGGCTTGCGGGAGATGACGTATGGTTGATTGGCTTTTGCCGAACGAATTCTTGCATTGCTGCTCGTGTCGACATGCCCAGCGTCCGTCGTTTCACCCGGCGAACCAGCCCAGGCCGCCGCGCCTTCACCGTCGTCGAGATGTTGATGGTGATCGCTGCTCTGGCCATCATGGCGGGCGTGGTGATTCCGCAGGTGTCGAGCGCGGTGGATGACGCCAAACACGGGACGATGCTGGCGAACCTGCACGAAGTCACCAACGCCATCGAGCGCTATCGGATGGAACATGGCGGCCTGACGCCCGACCTGATTGACGACCGCCGGCTGCCGCAGCTCACGAAGAAAACGAATATCGACGGCGACATCGGGACGGGGCCGGAGTTTATCTTTGGGCCCTATCTGGAGCGCATGCCCGACAATCCACTCAGCGACACGGCCAACGTCTATACCGTGACCAGCATTCCGCCATCGAGTCTCGACCGGCGCATCGGTTGGGTCTATCACATCGATTCGGGACAGATCTGGGCAGGCTTGCATGCGGGCCTCGTCGATCAGGTGACGGAACCCGCGGAAGCGGAGATCCTGGAATCGCCGTGACGGACAATTCAGGCGGGCGATGGCGAAATCTAGCAGTCCACCCAAATAGGTGGACCGCGTGAAATCTGGGAGAATCTCTCGCCGGACTAGAGCTTTTCTGCTTTCGGGCGTGTATTTTATGGGCCGCACGTTGGGTTTCCAAATTCCTTGTTTCACTATTCGAGAGCGGAGAGCCTGGTATGCGCAAATTGCTTGTAGCGGGTGTGATGATCGCGTTTGGCTGGGTGGCGTTCAGCCTCGCGACCAACGCCGAAGACGCCAAGCCAAAGTACACGATCAAGGAGGTGATGAAGTCGGCCCACAAGGCCAAACTGCATGAGAAGGTGGCCGACGGCAAGGCAACCGACGCGGAAAAGAAGCAACTCGTCGAGTTCTACACTGCGCTGGCCGCCAACAAGCCGCCGAAGGGCGACGAAGCGAGCTGGAAGGAAAAGACCGCTGCCCTGCTCGCCGCGGCCAAGGATGCAGAAGCTGGCAAGGAAGGGGCTGGCGCCGCGCTGAAGAAGGCCTACAACTGCGCAGCCTGCCATGGGGCGCACAAGGGTAGCTAAAGCTGCCGGCAAATCAGCGCTCAGGCGAGCCTCGACCACGGAAAATCCAATGCGACCCGCCGCTTCCACTGAGGCTGCGGGTCGCGGCATTTCTTGGCCATATTCCTTTCGTTCGGCGGACGAACGCCCTTTCGCGGAGCGAAAGGCGACATTCGCGGCGAGTTTGCTCACGGCAATTGAAAGTGGTATCGTCGAAGCCTGCATTGTCCTGCCCACCACCTCTCTCCTTGGGAATTGACCATGCATCGCCGCACACTGCTTGAATCGTCCGCGGCCACTGGCATGCTGGCCGCGCTGGCCGCAATGAATCGCCGCCGGGCCGTTGCCGCCAACGACAAGATCTCGATTTGCATGGTCGGCATTCGCGGCCGCGGAGGAAGCGTGCTGAGCACGTTCGCTTCCATGCCCGAGGTGGAAGTGCGGTATGTCTGCGATCTCGATGCCGGCGTGCTCGCGGCGGGGGTCGAGCGCGTGGCCGAGCGAACGGGGACGAAACCGACGGCACTTGGGGATTACCGGAAGTCGCTGGAGGACAAAACGCTCGACGCGATCGTCCTGGGCACGCCCGATCACTGGCATGCCTTGCCGACGATTCACGCCTGCCAGGCCGGCAAGGACGTCTATGTCGAGAAGCCCGACGGCCACAACATCATCGAAGGGCAGACGATGGTGGCCGCCGCCAAGAAGCACGGCCGCGTCGTACAGCTGGGCACGCAATCGCGCAGCGGACCGCACTTTCTGGCCTGCATGGAGTATTTGAAGACCGGGGCCCTGGGCAAAGTCCGCTTCGCCAAAGCCTGGGAGAGCGCCCAGCAAGGCTCGATCGGCAAGCCTGCCGACGGCAAGCCGCCGCCCGGCGTTGATTACGACATGTGGCTGGGGCCGGCGCCCCTGCGACCATTCAATCCGGCTCGCTTTCATGGCAATTGGCGGTGGTTCTTCGACTATGGCACGGGCGACCTGGGAAACGACGGCGTGCACCGGCTCGATTACAGCCGCTGGGCCCTGCAAACCGCTGCGGCAGCGAAGGGCGAGACCGTGCCCGATCTGCCGCGCGCTGTCTCGGCCCATGGGGGTAAGTACTATTTCGACGACGCCCAGGAGTGGCCCGATACGCTCATGGTTACGTATGACTTCGCTCCCGGTTACTTGATGACGTACGAAATGCGGGTCTGGAATTCCTATCCGCTCGACGGCGAAGGTGAAGGGGCCGCCGTCTGCGGCGACAATGGCTACGTCGTCCTCGGCAACAGCCGCTGGCGGGCATACGACCGCCGCGGCAAGCTGATCAAGGACGAGCAGGGCAGCTACGCGGGCGACGCCGCCCACGTGAAGAACTTCCTCGATTGCATGCGCTCGCGGGCCAGACCGGCAGCCGACCTGGAAACGATCGGCCACCCGTCGAGCCTGCTCTGCCACTTGGGCAATGCCGCGTGGCGGGCCGGGCGCACGCTGCACTTCGACCCGGCGACCTACACGTTCAAGGGCGATGACGCGGCGAATCAGTTCTTGACTCGTCCCGAGTATCGCAAGCCGTGGGTCCTGCCGAAGTTGAGCGAGGTCTAATCGTGCTTCAATGACTGACGTTCGGGTGCCACGTCCCACGCTTGCGTGGGCGTGACGTCGTGCAGTCAGAGGTCCAAATACGCCCACCGTCCGCTAACCCACCAGTTCCAGCAGGGGCTGCTTGAGGGCGTCTCCCTCGCGCGAGCCATAAGTCACCATGCCGTCGCCTCCGCTAGCGAAGATCGAGATCGACAGCTTCGTAATGCCCTGGCCCAGCAGGCTGTTGACCTGCGACGTGACGTCGATCGACGCCAGGCCGTCGGCCGCGCCGGTCCAGCTTCCCAGCAGCTCGCCCAAGTCCGGCTTGTTGTTCCAGGTAATCGTCGATTCGCTCCAGTCGCCGCCGACCAGGGCCGCGGAATTGGCCACGCCATCGGCGGCGGACAGCATCGGCAGCCGGACGATGGCTTGCGAGACGCTGCCGGCCAGGCTGGCGAGGTCGAACGAGACATAGCTCGCGCGGGCGGCATAGGCGGCGTTTTCGGCCATCGCCCCCAGCCAAGTGTCGCTGCCATAGTTGCTGTCCGCATCGGCCCCGCCGCGAACCATCGCGTCGGCAGTGGCGGCAATCAAAGCCGGGGCTGCCGGCTGTGTATCAATGACCGGCTCGAGCGGCGGGGCAGGGGCCGGCAAGACCTGGATGTTGATCACGGCCCAATCGACCGCCAGATCATTGTTGAGGGCCATGTTGAATTGGCCGTCCTGAAGCGAAGCGAGGTACGGAGTCAGATCGACGGTCTTGGGCGAGATGCCGGTCGTGCTAATCGTGCCCCACTTCAATTCCGCGAGCGTCTTTGACGTGCTGAGGCTGTCGAAATAAACCCGGTTGCCGCTATTGCTGCTCGACGTTCCCTTCACGCCCATGCTCAGCGTCGCACTGACGACCTGCTCGCCCGGCGCGAGGCTGAAGTTGAACGACAGCGGCACCCATTTGTTCGTGGCGGCAGAATCCATCCCTTTTACCTGACCGCCAGAGGCCGCGTTCACTTCCTCGAGCCAGGCCGAATCGGACCAGACCGTCGCTGCGGCGGCCGGCCCTGAGGTGTTGTTCAACGCGTCGATGTCGCCCAGCCAGTACTCGCGGGCTTCCAGGCCCGGCTGAGCCTGCCGCTCGGCAAGCTGGGCATAGTACAGGCTCCGCGGCGTGACCGGCTTGCCGTGCGAATCTCTGAAGGTCGTGCCGCTGGTGCTGCCGATCGAGCCGATGAGCCAGTTCTGAGCCGTGGGGGGACTTTGAACGATGAACTTTCTGGCCCTGGAATTCCAGATGACCGTATTGGCCCCCGCCCATCCGTGGCCGGTCCCGCTGTTGCCGCGGTTGCGGATGTTGATCTCGTTGCTGGGGACCTTGACGTTGTCAAACAGCGTGCCCACCGACCAGCGGTGATGGGGGCCGCTGTCGGTCGATGAGTATTGGGCCGAGCAATCGACGAAGACGTTTGGCCCCGCGGCCAGCGCCCCCAGCACAAAATCGTGCCGCGCGCCGCGCGAAAACGCGTTCTTCACCAGGTTCTGCTGCCCCTCGATATAGAACGAATACCGCCGGCCGCCGGTGAGGACGGACTTGGGATCGAGGCATAGGGCGTCCTCGACCGTCACCCACTTGGCGTTGGCCCGAATGCTGACCGCGGCATAGGCAAAATTCTGGGTCGTAATGTCCTTCACCCAGGCGTTCTGCGTAGTGAGGATTTCGACGAACGTCCAGGCATGGTTCTCGTCGGTCGAACTCTTGTAGGTGCTCACCCCGAGGATGTGCTCGATGCCGATGTTTTCGATCCGCCCGGGCCAGACGTATTCAACCACGGTCCCGCCGCCGTACTTCTGGTCGAGCGAGTTGGTCAGCGGCGCGTCGATCGTAATCCAATCCCCTTCGATCCGCGTGATCACCCGGTCGAACACCAGGTCCTTTGTCCCCGGCTGCCAGGGATTCGCGAGTTTGTTCATCCCGATCTTGTTGATCCAGGCCTGCGTGCTCGGGCGACGGACGACGATCGTGTCGCCCACCTCCAGCCCATCCGTCGAATCGAGGCGGAAGCTGCGCGCCCCGACAGGCACATACGGATCGGCGATGCTGTGCTGCGTGCCGGCCACCGGCTCTCGCCAGCCATTGCCGGCCACGACGATCAGCGAGCGGCGATCGGTGCCCGTGGCTTTGAGCATGGTGCCCGCCATGCTGTCGCCCACGCCCCGCAGCACGATGCCGCTGGCCCAGATCTTGAGCTGCCCCGCGATTTGATATTCTCCGGCCGTCAATTGCACCACTCCGCGAA
>JAKEHX010000090.1 GCA_022614795.1 Planctomycetaceae bacterium
CACTACTCACCACTCACTCACAGTGGTGCAACCATGATCCAACAAGAAACACGCATGGCCGTGGCCGACAACACGGGCGCCAAAGAGGTGATGTGCGTCAAGGTGCTGGGGGGCTCAAAGCGCCGCACCGCCGGCCTGGGCGACATCATCATTTGCAGCGTCAAGAGCGTCATCGCCGGCAGCGAAATCAAGAAGAAGGCGGTCGTGCGGGCGGTTGTCGTGCGGACGAAGACCCCCACCCGCCGCAAGGACGGCAGCTACGTCAAGTTCGACGCCAATGCCGTGGTGATCATCGACGCCGAGAACAATCCCCGCGGCACGCGCATCTTCGGCGCCGTGGCCCGCGAGCTGCGCGAACGGAACTTCATGAAGATCGTCAGCCTGGCGAGCGAGGTGGTCTAGTGCATATCAAAACCAACGATATCGTCGTCGTCATCACCGGCAACGACAAACCCGAAGCCGGCAAAGTCGAGACCCACAAGGTCCTGGCGATCGACCGCTCCGCGGGAAGGATCACCGTCGAAGGGGTCAACCGCGTTTATAAACACGTCCGCCGCAGCCAGAAAAACCCGCAAGGGGGCCGGCTGAACAAGGAAATGCCGATCCAGATTTCCAACGTGCTCCTGTACTGCAACAAGTGCAACAAGGGGGTGCGGACGGGCTCGCGGCTGGCCAAGAGCGGGGCGAAGGAGCGATTTTGCAAGAAGTGCGGCACGTCGCTCGGCGAGATTTCGCCGCCGAAGAAGGTGAGCTAACCATGGCCAAAACCGAAAAAGACCCGAAGCAGGAAGGCGACAAGCCAGAAGCCGCCAAACAGGAAGCCGGCAAACAGGAAGCCGCTGAGCAGAAGGCCGCCAAGAAGGAATCCGCCAAGGCGGAAGGCGGGAAGAAGGACGGCGCTAAGCAAGAAGGGGGCAGGCAGGAAGGCGGCAAGAAGGACGGCGCCAAACAGGAAGGCGGCAAGAAGGAACAGACCAAGAAGGAAGGGGGCAAGAAGGGCAAGGCCGAGCCCGCCGAGAAGGGCCCGCCGGCCCCGCCGCCGCGCCTGTTCATCAAATATCAGAAGGAAGTCCTGCCGTCGCTGGCCCAGAAGTTCGGCCGCACCAATCCCATGTCGCTGCCGCGGCTGGAGAAAATCGTGGTCAACATGGGGGTCGGCGCCGCCACGCAGGAGAAGAAGTTCCTGGAGACGGCTGCCGAGGCCATGGGCCAGATCACGGGCCAAAAGCCGGTCGTCACCAAGGCTCGGCAGGCGATTTCGGCCTTCAAGCTGCGGGAAGGGATGCCGATCGGCTGCAAGGTGACGCTCCGCGGCAAGAAGATGTACGAGTTCATGGACCGGCTGATTTCGCTGGCCCTGCCGCGGGTGCGCGACTTTCGGGGCATCAGCCGCAAGGCGTTCGACGGCAACGGCAGCTACAGCCTGGGGCTGGGGGAGCAGTTGGTGTTCCCCGAGCTGAACCCGGACAAATTCACACGGGTGCAGGGGATGAACATCACGTTCGTGATCAAGAATTCCAGCGACGAGGAGTCGCGGGAAATGCTGGCCCAGATGGGCATGCCGTTCCAGACGGAAGAGCCGAGCGGCAAGAAGAAGAAATAACCACCGGGTAACACGCGAGAATTCACGTGGCAAGTAAATCCAAGATTGCGATGGCCAAGCGCGAGCCGAAGTTTTCGACGCGCGCCAAGCGTCGCTGCCAGATGTGCGGTCGTCCGCGCGCCGTGTATCGCAAGTTCGGCATCTGCCGGATCTGCTTCCGTAAGTTGGCCGACCAGGGATTGATCCCGGGCGTACGCAAAGCCAGTTGGTAAGGGGAACCGCCTGATATGTTGACTGACCCCATCGCCGATATGTTGACCCGCATCCGCAACGCTGTTCGCGTCGAGCGGCCGCACGTCGATGTTCCGACGTCGAAGGTGAAGCGCGGCCTGGCCGACGTGCTCAAGCGCGAGGGCTACATCTGGGACTGGCAGGAAGTAGCTGCCGAGCCGCAGGGCCAGCTCCGCCTGGAGCTGAAATACGGCCCGCACGGCGAGCACGTGATCGAGAGCATCAAGCGCGTCAGCACGCCGGGCCGCCGCATCTATCGCAAGGCGAAGGACATGCGGCCGGTGCGCGGCGGGCTGGGTATTACGGTGATCAGCACCAGCACCGGCGTGATCAGCGACCGCGAAGCCCGCCAGAAGAACGTCGGGGGCGAAGTGTTGTGTGAGATTTATTAGAAGATGAAATTGTCAGTGGTCAGTGGTCAGTAGTCAGTTGGACGGAAAAACGACTGACAACTGACAACTGACAACTGACAACTGACAACTGACAAACTGCCATGTCACGCATTGGAAACAAGCCGATTCCGGTCCTCGACGGGGTGAAAGTCTCCGTCAGCGGGCGGAAAGTCCAGGTAGAGGGTCCCAAGGGGAAGCTCGAGCTGGAGCATCGCCGCGAAATCTCCGTGAAGGTCGATGGCGAGAAGAAACAGGTGGTCGTCTCGCGGGGCGACGACGAGCGCCAATCCCGCGCATTGCACGGCCTGACGCGGGCTCTGCTCAATAACATGATCTTCGGCGTGAAGAACGGCTACGAGGAGAAGCTGGAAATCATCGGCGTCGGCTACCAGGCGGCGCTCAAGGGAAAGGCGCTGAACCTGCGGGTCGGGCTGGCCAACGAGCTGGTGCGGCCGATCCCGACCGGATTGACGGTCACCTGCCCCGATGCGACGCACATCGTGATTCAAGGCTGCGACAAGCAGCTCGTCGGCCAGTTCGCCGCCGAGCTGCGGTCGCTCCGCAAGCCGGAGCCTTATAAGGGGAAGGGTGTGCGGTACCAGGGCGAGCAGATCAAGCTCAAGCCGGGCAAGGCGGCGACGAAGTAGTTAAGCAATCAGAAGACAATTTGCAATTCGCAATGATCAATTGGCAATTTGCAATGTTTGGATGGGGGAGCGTTGGTCAATTGCAAAATGGTCATTGAGCATTGCAAATTGCAAATTGGGTGATTTCGGTGCCGTCTCCTATTTACGGAGATGGTCAAATCGCCAAGGGGATACAGTCGTGGACAAGCAACGATATCTAGTGAAGCAGCGGCAGCGGCGGCAGTTTCGCGTCCGCAAGCCGATTCGAGGGAGTGCCCAGCGGCCGCGGCTGACGGTGCATCGCAGCCACAAGAACGTCGAGGCCCAGATCATCGACGATGTGGCGGGCAAGACGCTGGTCTCGGCGGGCACGCTCGATGCCGACCTGCGGACGCAGGTGAAATACGGCGGCAACAAGGCGGCGGCCCAGGCCGTCGGCAAGGCCCTGGCAGCGAAGGCCCTGGCCGCGGGAATCAAGGAAGTTTGCTTCGACCGGGGACACAACAAATATCACGGCCGGGTGGCCGCGCTGGCCGACGCAGCCCGCGAAGCGGGATTGAGTTTTTAGCCAATCTGCAATCTGAAATCCGAAATCCGAAATCGCTATGTCAACCGATTCATCACGCGGCGAATTTGTCGATAAGACGGTCCAGATCAAGCGGTGCGCCGCCGTGGTCAAGGGTGGCCGCCGGTTCAGCTTCGCCGCCATGGTCGTTGTCGGCGACGGCAGGGGAAAGGTCGGCTGGGGCTATGCCAAGGCCAACGAAGTGCCCCCCGCGGTCGAAAAGGCCCAGAAGCAGGCGTCGCGGGCGATGGTCAGCGTGCCGCTGGTCGGCGCCGAGTCGATTCCGCACTACGTGCGGGCGCGGTTCGGCTCGGCCGACGTGATGCTGATGCCGGCCGACGCGGGCACCGGGGTGATCGCCGGCGCGGCGGTCCGGGCGGTGTGCGAAGCGGCGGGAATCAAAAACGTCATCACCAAGAGTTTCGGCACCAGCAACCAGGTCACGGTCGTCAAAGCGACGATCAAGGCCCTGACACAACTCAAGACGCAGGCGGACATCGAGCGGCTGCGGGGAGTCACGCTGACATGAGCTTGCACGAAATCCACAAGGGCGTCCACAAACACAAGAAGCTGAAGCGGTATGGCCGGGGCATTGGCTCGGGCCGGGGCAAGACCTCGGGCAAAGGGCACAAAGGGCAGATCGCACGCGCCGGCTGGAAAGCCCTGCCGATTTTCCAGGGGGGCGGCTCGCCGCTGGTGAGGCGTGTGCCGAAGCGCGGCTTTACGAACATTTTCGGTTCCGTGGTGGCCGAGGTGAACGTGGGGGACCTGGAGGAGTTGTTCGATTCTGGCGCGGCGGTAACGCCCGAGACGCTGAAGGAAAAGGGGGCCGTCAAAGGGCGGCATGACGTGCTCAAGGTGCTCGGCGACGGCGAGCTAAAGAAGAAGCTGGCCGTTTCGGCTCACCGCTTCAGCGCGTCGGCCAAGGAGAAGATCGAAAAGGCGGGGGGGACGGCCACGGTCATTCCTGGCCGGACCACGGTTGCTGAGAAGAAGGCCCAGGCCAAAGCGGCCAAGGCGGCAGCGGTGAAATAGCGACCAATAAATCTGCGGTCTGGCCAAGATGTGCCCGAAGGCCGGCGAATGGGCTGAGGTGGGCGGTGCGGAGGGCGAGTCGCCGTGGCCTCACGCTCCGCGTGAGGGATTCATCACGCGGAGCGTGATGGCTACGGTGAGCGCGGTGAAACACGCATAGCCCGGCCTCGATGGATTTGGTAATTTGGCGAGGTTGCCAGGCGACGTTGCTAGGCGGGGGAGCGAGGTGTCTCCCTCGCCTGCCGCCGACAACCGGCACGACGGATAGCGAGCTATGTGGGAAAAATTCCGAGCGATCTTCACCATCCCCGAATTGCGGCAGAAGATCTTCTTCACGCTGATCCTCCTGGCCGTGTTTCGCGTCGGCTACCAGATTCCGCTGCCGATGGTCAATCAGCAGCACATCAAGGAAAATCTAGCGCGGCAGGGCGAAGGGGACTTCTTCCGATTCATGCAGCAGGTGTCGGTGTTCAGCGCGGCCGACCTGCGGCGGATCACGATCTTCGGCCTGGGGATCATGCCCTATATTTCGGCTTCGATCATCTTGCAGCTGCTGGGGAGCGTTTATAAGCCGCTCGAGGACCTGCGGAAGGAGGGCGAAACGGGGCGGAAGAAGATCAACGAATATACGCGGTACCTGACGGTGCTGATGTGCCTGATCCAGGGTTGGGGCTGGCTGTCGACGCAGGTGTATGCCAATGGCCCCGAGAGCATCGCGCCCGATTTTACGTCGGGCCCGGGAAGCGGCGCGATGCACTGGAGCTGGTTCCTTACGTCCATGCTGATCATGACCTGTGGGACGCTGTTTGTGATGTGGCTCGGCGAGCAGATCGACGAATTCGGCATCGGCAACGGGATCAGCCTCCTGATCATGGCAGGCATTCTGGCCCAGATGCCGCAGGCCCTGATTGACTTCTTCAATCCCGAAACGTTCAAGGCCACGCTGACGGGCTTTAAAGATACGGGGATCGAGCACGTGATCGTGCTGGCGGTGCTGTTCGTCGCGGTGGTGGCCGGGGTGGTGTTTATCACGCTCGGCCAGCGGCAGATTCCGACGCAAAGCGCCAAACACGTGCGCGGCCGCCGGGTGTATGGCGGCAACCGCCAGTATTTGCCGCTGCGGCTCAACCAGGCGGGCGTGATGCCGATTATTTTCGCCAGCAGCCTGCTCATGCTGCCGGCGATGCTCTTTGGCGGACTGGCCCGGCTGGTGCAGACTAGCGCCGACAGCGGCAACATCTGGGAAAAGGTGTATCTGGCGCTGAGCTCGCTCCAGACGATGTTCGGCAGCCAGACGTCGTTCGTTTACAACCTGTCGTACGTCGGGCTGATCTACTTCTTCAGCTACTTCTGGATGGCGATTACGTTCAATCCGAAGGAAATTGCCGAGAACCTGAAGGACTTTGGCACGTTCATTCCTGGCTATCGGCCGGGCCGCCGTACGGCAGAGTATCTGGACAAGGTGATGGTCCGCATCACTTACGTCGGAGCGGCGTTTTTGGCGCTGGTGGCCATCGTGCCCACGGTCATCTCGGGCCTGTTGAGCATTCAGCCCAACGTCGCCAGTTTCTACGGCGGCACGGGGCTCTTGATTGCCGTGAGCGTGGCCTTCGACTTGATCCAAAAAATCGACAGTCACCTGGTGATGCGTGATTATCGGGGGCTGCTCGAGCAGTAGCGTGGTCGGTAGTCAGTTGTCAGTTTGTCAGTTGTCAGTTGGGAGTCGCCAGTAATCCTGACCACTGACTACTGACCACTGACCACTGACAATGACTGTCATGCTGATCGTTTTTATCGGCCCTCCCGGCTCGGGCAAAGGGACGCAGGCCAAGCGGCTTGTGTCGCATTTGCAGATTCCGCATCTGTCGACGGGCGAGCTCTTGCGCAGCGCCAAAAGCCAGGACACGCCCCTGGGACGCTCGGCGGCAGGCTACATGGACCGGGGCCAGCTGGTTCCCGATCCGCTCGTGCTGGAATTGGTGGCCGAGTGCCTGGGCCGGCCCGAGTTTGCCAAGGGGTGCCTGCTGGACGGCTTTCCGCGAACGCTCGAACAGGCCAAATCGCTCGACCAGACGCTCGCCCAACGGGGAACGCCGCTAGCGCTGGCTGTCGAGTTGCGAGCGGACGAGAACGAGCTGGTCACGCGGATGCTGAAGCGGGCAGCCGCGGAAAAGCGGGTGGATGACAATCCCCAGACGATCGCCGAGCGGATGGAAGTCTATAAGCGGCAGACGGCGCCGCTCGTTGAGTATTACCAGAACCGGGGGATCCTGGTCCCGATCGACGCCCTTGGGACGCCGGATGAAGTCTTCGAGCGAATTCGGGCGGTTGTGGATGCCCGGCGATAGACCGGCCGCGGTCGGCAGCACGTCTGTTGACGCAAGGTGTTGTCGCCATGGGAGTTGCAGCGATTTTGTGAAAAATCGTCCAGCTGCGGGAAATTGCGGAAATAATGCGCGGACTTGGCGCATCTATACATTGTGATAGAAGGTCTATATTCGGCATGTACGAAGTGTTCGCTCCGTAGCGGAATTCGCCAGACTTCCGGAATCCGGAATCGTCGGTGATCCAGCGGTCCGGGGCTAAACTCGCTAACGTCGGGTCGGAGATGGCTACAGTTGCAAGTCGTTGCCAGGTAGGGGTTTGTGGCATTTAAGATGGGGCTCGCGCGACGCAAAAAGCGAAGAAGTTTAATCAGAGCATTGGCGCGTCGCAGGCCGGGAATCCGTCTCGCGGGTCGGCTCCGCGAGAGAGGATTCATCACGCGGAGCGTGATGTCTACGGTGGTTCCAAAAAGGGCCTCCCAGCCCTTGTTGGTCCGCCGGCCAAACCGCTATACTAAGTCGCTTTCCTCGAATCGATCCTTTGGCGGTCAGGCCGTGCCATGAAAGTCCGCGCCAGCGTGAAGAAGATTTGCGAGAACTGCAAGGTGGTGCGGCGCAAAGGGCGGGTGTATGTCGTGTGCACGAACGCTCGTCATAAGCAGCGGCAGGGCTAGCCGCCGAGGCGGAAATTCCAAATTGCAAGCACCAAGTCTCAAACAAGCACCAATGTTCAAGCGCTGATTCGGATTTGGGATTTGTTTGATGCTTGGAGCTTGTAGTTTGGTGCTTCGAAATTGAATCAGGGACGCTAGTTTTTTGAGGATCAGCCATGCCTCGTTTGCTTGGTGTCGACATTCCGAATGACAAGCCGATCGTGATCTCGCTCCGCTATCTGTACGGGGTGGGGGACCAGGTCGCGCGCGAGTTGTGCCACAAGGCCGGCATCGAGACGTCGAAGCGGGCCCGCGAGCTGCACGAGGAAGAGGTGGCCCGGCTGACGACGCTGCTGGAGCGCGATTATACGGTCGAAGGCCAGCTCCGCCGGCAGGTCGCTCAGGATATCAGCCGTCTGCGCGACATCAAGTGCTACCGGGGGATGCGGCATCGCCTGGGCCTGCCGGTGCGCGGGCAGCGGACGCGGACCAACGCCCGCACCCGCAAGGGCCCCAAGAAGACGGTGGCCGGCAAGAAGGGCGTGAAGGACCTGCGATAAGCAGGGAGTCAGGGATCGAGAGTCGGGAACTGTAGGGAACGCCCTCCGTGGCGTTCCGAGGGTCAGCAGCCAGGAGTCAGCACGTGGCAGTCGTCGCAAAAAAGAAGAAAGTCCGTCGCAACGTCACGGTGGCCATTGCCTTCGTGAAGGCGACGTTCAACAACACGACGGTGACGATCACCGACACCAAGGGGGACACGCTCTGCTGGGCCAGCGGCGGCACGTGCGGCTTCAAAGGGAGCCGCAAGAGCACGCCCTTCGCGGGGCAATGCGCGGGCCAGCAAGCGGCCGAGAAGGCGGCGAAGTTCGGCGTCAAGGAGCTGGAGGTCCGCGTGAAGGGCCCCGGTTCGGGCCGCGAGAGCGCGATCACCGCACTTCAGACGTCGGGCATGACTGTCAAAACGATCGAGGATTGCACGCCCATTCCGCACAACGGCTGCCGGCCGCCCAAGCGGCGGCGGGTCTGATTCGTCAGTAGTCCGTCGTCAGTAGTCAGTGGGGGAACCAACTGACAACTGACGACGGACAACTGACAATGGATGCAGAAGACTAATCAATAAGTTGGATGGAGAGCTAATATGCATATTCGCTGGCGCGGATTTGAGCTTCCGAGCATTGTCAATTGCGACGCCGTCTCGCTGAGCAGCACCTACGGCAAGTTCATCGCCGAGCCGTTCGAGCGCGGCATGGGGACGACGATCGGCAACAGCCTTCGCCGCGTGCTGCTTTCCAGTCTGGAAGGGAGCGCGGTGACGCAGATCAAGATTCGCGGCGCGCAGCACGAGTTCACCACGATCCCCGGCGTGCTCGAGGACGTGACCGACATCGTGCTCAACGTCAAGTCGCTGGTGGTGAAGAACCACAGCGATTCGACCCGCGTCATCACGGTCGAGAAGAACTCGACCGGCCTGGTGACCGGCGCCGACGTGCAGACCGACTCGGACGTCGATATCGTCAACAAAAGCCACGTGCTCGCCACGATGACCGACAACGTGCCGTTCATGATGGAGATGGTCGTGGAGAACGGCCGCGGCTACGTCCCTTCGACGGAGCACAGCACGGGCGATCACGAGATCGGGATCATTCCGATCGACGCGGTCTACAGCCCGGTCACGCGCGTCCGCTACGAAGTCGAGGAAACGCGCGTCGGCCAGAAGACCAACTACGACAAGCTCACGCTCGAAATCTGGACGAACGGCTCGGTGCATCCGGAGATGGCGCTGGTCGAGGCGGCCAAGATCCTCCGCAAGCACCTCAATCCGTTCGTGCAATATGCGGAGCTGGGACCGCGAGTGCACGCCCCGGCCCGCGGGACCGGCGTCGGCGTCGACGGCGCCCTGGAAGCCAAGCTCAACATGAGCCTGGCCGAACTGAAACTTTCGGTCCGGGCGATGAATTGCCTGGAAAGCGAGAACATTCACACCGTCCGCGACCTGGTCCAGAAGTCCGAAGATTCGCTCCTGGAGGTCCGCAACTTCGGCGAGACCACCCTGAGCGAGGTCAAGGAGCGGCTGCACGAGCTGGGAATGTATCTGGGGATGCGAATTCCGTCGACGGCCGGGCGGTAGTCGGTTACAAGTTTCAGGTTCCAAGTTTCAAGTTTAGGTGTTTCAAGCTGCAAGTTTCAGGTTGCTGCCAACTTGAAACCTGCAACTTGAAACTTGCAGCAGAGAATTTATGCGTCACCGCAAACGAGGCCGCGTGCTCGGCCGGTCGCCCAGCCACCGGGCGGCCATGCTCAAGAACCTGGCCAGCGCCCTGATCCTTACGGAGCGCAATGCCGAGGACGATCCGAACGCGCCCAAGCTCAAGGGGCGGATCGTCACGACGCTGCACAAGGCGAAGGAAGTCCGCCCGCTGGTCGAAAAGTGCATTACGATGGGAGGCAAGGCCATCGCCCACGCCGAAGAGGCCAAGAAGTTCGGCACGCACGCTCAGCGCAAGACGCAGGCCTGGAAGGACTGGCGCGAAAGCCCGAAGTGGCGCGATTGGGCCGTTGCCATGGCGCCCGCCGTGGCGATTCGCCGCCGCCTGCTCGTGCTGCTGGGGGACAAGCAGGCAGTGGAGGTGCTGCTCGACACCGTCGCGCCGCGGTTCCGCGACCGCAAGGGGGGCTACACCCGCGTCGTCCGCCTGGCCACGCCGCGCTTGGGCGACGCCGGCACGCGGGCCATCATCGAGTTCGTCGGAGTCCGCGACCGCAAGGTGCAAAAGAGCGAAAAACCCGCCTTCAGCGACGACGCGGCTGAGCCGGTCAAGGCGTGAGGGAGTGACGGAGAGACAGCGCGACGGAGAGACAGCGCGACGGAGAGACAGTGAGAACGGTAAACTACCACTCCTTCCGTCCCTCCTTCCCTCCGTCCCTCCGTCCTCCGTCGTGGATTCCAGCACGGCTGATGGAATGGCCCCTTTCGACTTCACCGCTCGGATGCGGCTCGTTTGCCGGGACATGATCGACCGGCTGCCGGAGCTAAGCCACATCGACCTCGACCGGGTGCTGGTTTGCTTCAAGCAGGCCCGCAAGCGCGTGCCGCACGGGCTGTACGCGTCGCTGACGCCGCTGCGGTTTGCGGGTGGCTCGACGACGACGGTTCGCCGCGGGCGAAGCGTGACGATCGAGCGGCTGGTCGACGCCACGGGGCGCGAGATGCTTTACATCCTGGGTTTTTACCTGCCGCGGTTCATGGACCTCGATTTCCGGGAGAAGCTGATCACGATCGTGCACGAGCTGTGGCATATCAGCCCGGCCTTTGACGGCGACATCCGCCGCCACGCCGGCCGCTGCTTTGCCCACACCCCTTCGCAGAAGCACTACGACGCCGAGATGGACCGCCTGGCCCAACACTGGCTCTCGCTTGGGCCGCCGGAGCCGCTGTGGGGCTTTTTGCGAAGCGGAATGGACCAGTTGCTGGCCCGACACGGCCGCATTGTGGGCGTCAAGGTCCCGCGGCCGCGGCTCATTCCGGTGTAGCGAGCGGCCGGCCGCTGTTGCCTCCGTGGCACCGCCTGAGTACAAGAAAGATAGACTTGGTTGTGGTGCCAGATTTGTCCTGATGACCTGCCAGTTCGCATGCCGCTTTACGATTACGAAGTGATTACGACCGACGGCTCGCCGGGCGAGAAGTTCGAGCTGTTTCAGCGGATGGCCGATCCGCCGTTGACGAAGCACCCCGAGACCGGCCAGCCGATCCGCCGCGTGTTCAGCGCTCCAGCGATCGGCGGCAAGTGGTCGGAATCGGCGATGGCCAAGAGCGTGGCCGACGACAAGAAGCTCGACCGCCTGGGCTTTACGAAATATGTGAAATCGGGGGACGGCACGTACGAGAAACGGGCCGGCAAGGGCCCGGATGTCATTTCGCGCGACTCGCCCATCTCGGCCGATGACGTTTGAGCGTCAAGGTTCGTAGGTGTTGACCCACAGCGGATCGCCGGGCTTTTTGATGAAAAACAACTTGATCGGCTTGCCGAGCGTGTGGGCCAGAATCGCGAGCGCTTCGTCGCTGGCAGGGCTGGGGCCGCCTCCCTGCGACCAGCGGCCCTCCAGAAACAGGCTGATGCCGGGCTGGTCCCAAAAACTCTCGCCGCGGTCCGCCAGCGCGAGCATCAGGCGGATGAATGCCTTGGGCTCGGCGTCGTCGCTCTCAAAGTGCAACCAGTTTCGCAGTGGAGAAAGGCCGTCTCGCTCGATGACATCCGTCAGCTTGATGCCAGTTGGCAAGCAGAAGGAAGCGCGGAATCGCTCATACTCCGGTTTGGATTCGGCGTGCTCCCAGCAGCCGGCGGTCGCCTTTGGTTCGCTGTCCTGCCTGCCAGTGATGCAAGCTGCCACGACCGGATTGGCGTCGCGCGGTTCCAGATCCGCAAGGTCCACTGGCGACTTCCGACCAGCGGCCGGTGAAAACAAGCTGCGAATCCAGGCGAACATGGATAACAGCCTGCTGCCCTGTTAGTTGTCGTCCGGATTGAGCATCTTGAAGATCCCCGCGGCGGCCACGGCAGCGGCGAAGTTGGCCAGCAGGAAAATCCAGATGTTGGCCGCGCTCGACATGCCAAGCACCGTGATGCCGACGGCGACCGCCGGATTGAACGCGCCCCCCGAGATCGGCCCAACTGCATAGGCGCCGGTCAGGACCGTGAAGCCGATGGCCAGTCCGTAGAACGAGTTGCCGCTGGTTCCCTTGGCGGTGGCCACGTTCAGCACCACGTAGCACAGGGCAAAGGTGAAGAGGAACTCGGCGATGAGGGCGCGCGAGACTTCCAGTTCCTGGGGAGCGCGAGGGCCGACGTTGATCAGTTGCTGGACCATGAGTGCGGCGAGAAGTGCGCCGCCGACTTGCGCCGGAATGTAACCGAGCAGCTCGACCACCGTGCACTTGCCGCGCAGCCAAACCGCCAGCGTCACCGCCGGGTTGTAGTGGGCGCCGGAAATGTGCCCGCCGGCGAAGATCATGACCATCAGGGCCGAGCCGATCGCCAGCGGCGCCATGTTACCCGCGCCTCCCTCTTTCGTCGGAGTCAGCACCGCGCACCCGATGGTCAAAACCAGAAAGAACGTGCCAATGAACTCCACGATGAGCTTCTGCATGTGGCTGGTCCCGGGCAAGGTGCGAGAAGATGGGGGCGGCGGACCGATGTGTAGCCCGCCGCCCGGAACGCTGCGTTGGTGGCGTAGTGTGAAGGGGCGGCCACCCCGAGTCAATCACCAGTCTCGTCAATCACTGGGGCGGCGTGCTAAGGCAGGCTTTCCAGCCCCAAATCGCGCGCCAGGGCCCGCCGCTGGTTTTCCAGCCCGAGTTTCTCGGTGATTTCGCGCCACTTCGCCGCGGCTCCGGCCAGCGCCTCAGCCGGGGGCTTCTGGGCGGAGATCGCCTGC
>JAKEHX010000091.1 GCA_022614795.1 Planctomycetaceae bacterium
AAAGGTCCCAGAATCACCAGCACCGCCGCCCCCATGACAAGGATGCCGGGCAGGAGCATCTGCACACCCGCTTCGGCGGCGATCGTTTCGGCGCGTTGGGTCCGTTTGACGCGGAGCACATCCGCCTGCATGCGGAAAATCTGGGCCAGTGGCGTGCCCAGATGCTCGCCCTGAACGATCGAGCCGATCACGCCGCCGACTTCGGCGTCTTGCAACCGCTCGCGCATGGCCAGGAACGATTCGGTCCGCGTGCGGCCCATGCGAATGTCGGCCAGGACGCGGCCGAATTCTTCCGCCACGGGCTGGCCGCGGAATTCGTGCACCGCCTCTTCCAGCGCCTGAAGAAGAGACGAGCCGGCTTCCATGAGCAGCGTCAATAGATCGAGAAAGAACGGGAGGCGGCGCTTGATCAGCGTCAGCCGCTGGCGGGCCTGGGCCGCCAATCGCCGCCTGAGCAGCCATGCAGTCAGCGCGACCAGCACCAGGCCCGTCACGATTCCCAGCGGCCCCATGATGCCGATGCACGACGCGATCATCGCGGGCGACAGCAGGATCGCCAATAGCTCGCAGCGGGCCAGATATTCTTCGGGCAGCCAGTACCGCGGCTGGCCGGCCGCCTGAAGCTCGCGCTGCACCTCCGGCAGCGAATCGCGGAAGACAATCCGATTGAGCCGACCAAGGCCGGCAAACAGCGGCGCCAGGGCGCGGTACAGAAAGTCGTGGCGCTTGAGCTCGGCGATGCGGACGCGGTCGTAGCGCCACTCGGCATCGGCATCCGGGTCGTCGGCCAATAGCGCGGAGAAGAACCACCAGGCGACCATCAGCACGGCCCCGCCGATGAGGACGCTGGCGAGCCACATTAGTTCCATATTGCGCCTCCCGGCGTGCCATCGGGGGTGAAGCACCAAGCACCAGGCATCAAGCACCAAACAAATTCAAATGACCAATGACCAAGCACCAATGACCAAGGATGGCATGTCCCATTGGTCATTGGTGCTTGGTCATTGGGATTTGTTTGTGATTTGGTGCTTGTCATTTGGTGCTTCCTAAATGTCCGGCGTCAGGATAAATCGGGCCCATACGTATGCCATGACGTTCAGCACCAGGGCTAGCGACAGGAGCACCTGGCCAAAGAACGTTGTGAACAGGGCCACAGTGTTGATCGGATCGACGAAGTAATAGACGACGAGGATCAGCGGCGGAGCGATCGCCATATAGACGGCAGACTTGCGGGCCTGGGCCGTTTCGCTGGCGATCCGCCGCTCCAGCCGCTGCATCTCGAGCACCGAGCGGGCGATGCGTTCGACCGTTTCATTGAGCTTGCCGCCGCTGCGACGGCTGGCCAGCAGGGCCGCGGCAAAGAGCGAGAAGTTCTCGCTTCGCAGCCGCTCTTTGGCCTCGACGAGCGTCTGCTCGAGCGGCTTGCCCATGTTGAATTCGGCGACGATCTGGCGAAATTCGTCGCGCACCGGCCGCGGGCTTTGCTGCGCGAGGATGTCCATCGCCTGGGGGATCGAGAGGCCGGCCCGCACGCCGTTACTGAACGAGACCATCGCATCGGCGAGCTGGTCGTCGAGCTGCTGGCGGCGGCGCTCGGCCAGGCGGCGGACAATGTACCAGGGAAGGCAGGCCAGGATCGCACAAATGGCCGCGGCGGGCACGAGGCTTTGCAGCAGGATGCCCAGCACCACGAGCACGCCCCCCATCGTCGCGGCCCAGGCGATGAGGAGGCTCCGCAGCGAGCGCGTCGGCGCGCGGAGGGCCCGCAGCTTGTCGCTGACGTCGCGCTCGACAAACTCGAAGCCCTGCGCGAGGTAATCGCGGCCGCCGTACGCGCCCAGCGCTGCCGCCGAAGCGAACAGGAAACTGCTGGCCAGGGGTGCGAGGTCCATGCGAGGGTTCGGGGTTCGGGAGTCGCGCTGTAGGAACGCCCTCCGTGGCGTTCCGGAGGTCGAAAGTCGGAGGTCGGAAGTCGGATCAGAGTTCGGTAATCACGTTCTTGCGGGCACGGCCGTTCTGAGCCGCTGAATCGTCGCCGCGCTTGGCGTACAGGAATTTCGCGTCCAGCAGGTTCAGCTCCATCAGCCGATCGACGAAGGTCGGCAGGTAACCCGTCGGCTGAAGCTCGTCGCTGCCGCCGCGGAGGTTGAAAATGTCGCGAATCCGCACGCGGCCACTCTCGGGATCGACGCCCGCCACCTCGGAAATCTGCACCACCGCCCGGCGGCCCCCCGACATGCGGCTGATGTGCACGATGATGTCGATGGCCGATTCGATCTGCCGGTGGATGGCCTGAATCGGCAGCTCGGCCGCCATCAGCACGAGCACTTCCAGCCGCTGGAGCACCTCGGCCGCGCTATTAGCGTGGACGGTGGTCAGCGAGCCGTCGTGGCCGGTGTTCATCGCCTGGAGCATGTCGAGGGCTTCGGGCCCGCGGCACTCGCCGACGATAATCCGGTCGGGCCGCATGCGCAGGGCGTTCTTCAGCAGATCGCGAATCGTGTAGGCCCCGGTCCCTTCGACGTTGGCGAGCTTGCTTTCGAGGCTGACGACGTGCTCCTGCAAGAGCCGCAATTCGCTTGTGTCCTCGATGGTGACGATCCGCTGCTTGTGCGGAATGAAGCCGCTCAAGATGTTGAGCAGGGTCGTTTTGCCGCTGCCGGTGCCGCCGCTGACG
>JAKEHX010000092.1 GCA_022614795.1 Planctomycetaceae bacterium
AACTATTGTAATTATGTCGAATTCCGTCGGCGTATGTCGCCACAATTACAGCGCGAAATCGACATAAACCCGGCACACGCTGCCGTGGCCACCTGCAAGACCTTGAACTCGAGCGAAACCGAAATGGCGGCCCGGTCAGCGTAGGGTTTTGTTAGCCGGCGCCCCTAGACCCCTTGCTTTCGGCGCTTACGGGGACCGACGGCTGAGCGAGTTCTTTGTCGGCCATGGCCCAGCATAGCAGGATCAACCCGGCACCCAGCAGTAGGCCAAAGAGGCCGCCCACCAAGCCCGCCTTCCATCCGCCGTCCCAGCCCCCCGTCGCCCAGACGAGCCCCTGATACGACAGCCAGAAGAGGAGCCCGTAGGCAACCTTGATGATCATCTCCCTCAGGCCGCCAGGCGATCTGAAAACTTCCACGACGATGAGGACCGCAATGAGCGCCTTGATCATCCCGCGACCCGTAGCCGCCAGGCCAATGGCATCGGAGGGAATAGCGCCCAGGGCCGCGCCGCAAGCCCCCAGCCAAAGCAGTAAAACCGTATTCCACAGAATGCACCGCCAGCAGTGCCATGGTGCGGGAGGATGCACCGGTGGCTGCGTTGCGACTTCAGTGCTGGAAGTTGCTTGCGCCATCGAAACCTCCGGTTCCAGACCAAGGGTACTGACCGTTGGACTGTCCCAGAGTAATTCGTCAACGGCTCATGTTATCTTAGAATCGCCCGCGAGAATCCGGCCAACTATCGCCGGCCAACGCCCGGCTAAGCTGCCGGGGCCGCCTGCTAGGACATCGAAGCTTGGAAAACCAGGCTGGCGGCCCCGGTCGGCTTCAGCCAGTGGTTCGCCACCCGAGCCGCCATTGCACCCCGTCAAACCACACGCGTGCCTCAGGTTCGCGACGCTAGACGCGGATCAGCCGTTCGATGCCGCGGGCCAGCACGTTACGGGTAGCGATGCCGATGTCGAAGCCGTCGCCGCCGTCCATAAGCAGCGTGGCCAAGTAGCCGTCCATCGACCCGCGCGCCAGCAACGTCAACAGATCATCACCCAGCCCGCCGCGGACGGCGATGTCCACCACGCCGCTGCCCCCAGCGGCAAACAGCAAATCCGCGGCGACGATGTCATTGTCCGCCCCGCCATCCAGCTCTACCTCCAGGTTGCCGGCCACGGTGCCGAGCTGAGCGATGATGACGTCGCGGCCCGCGCCGCCGAATACGCGGATGCAAGGGATGATGCCGCCCACCGCCGCCCAGCCTGCGGCCTGGAGCAGGAAGAAGTCGTTGCCATCGCCGAGGTCGACGTCGAGGTCGAACGGGCCGCGGACGATGTCGGTGATGCCAATGGTGACGGCGTCGTTACCCGAACCGGTCGAGATGACGAAGGAAGCGATGAGTATAGCTTGGGTGGGGGGCGTAGCGTCGTCAGATACGGGCTCCCAATCGATTTGCACCAGGTCGTCGCCGGCGCCGCCGTGCAGGTCACTGGTCCAGGCGATGGCGGGGCCAATTTTGCTGATTTCGACTTGCAAACTCTTGGGATCTGCCGGCGGCGGCGAACCGGACGGCGGCGTATCCTCCGAGTTCCACAACAGGTCGACGCTAAGCGGGTGTTCGGGGCGGCCATGTTCAAAGGCGACCAGCACTTCATCCCCCCTCTCCGTCTGGCCGGCATCCGCGCCGTCGAGCGTGATCGACAGGTTGGCCTGCACGGTCGCCTCACTACTGAGTTCGTCGTGCCACCTCACAACGGTCCTGTCTGCACCCTTGCCTGTGTTGACCAAGTCCGTGATGATTGCGAAGTGCTGGGCAGGGATGAATTGATCGAGCGTCACGAAGTCGTTCCCGCCGCCGGTGTCGATGTGGACGCCGATGAAGATGCGCGAGTCCCCGACTTCACTCGGTGTTTTTTTGGTCGCCACGAACACGAGATCGTCCCCGCCGCCGGTCATTGCGTCGAGGTTGAACTCCCGGAAATCGCCCTGGGCGTTCACGTTGACCGAGTCGTTCCCCTCGCCGGTGTCGAGGCCGATGATCACGGAGGGTTGGCTGCCGCCGACGATGTTCACGTCCACGCTGTCGGCCCCTTCGCCGGTGTTGGCGTTCAGGTTGATCGCGCTGGAGACATTGAAGAAGGATGCGCTCACAGAGTCATTGCCGCCCCCGCTCCGGATGTCGAAGTTCATCGTCAGGCCGGACCAGGAGCTACAGCCGGAGAGGAAGTCCTCGGCGGGGACCGTGTCGATCGGGCCGCCCTCCTCGGGCTCCAGTTCGGCGGAAAGGTCGAAGGTCGCGGACGAGCCATCGTGGATGTTGAGCTGCACCGCGTCGCTGCCGAGGCCGGTGACCAGACCGATGCGGATGTCATTGAATGAGCCGGAAAGGTCCATCAGGACGTCATCGTCCCCCGCGCCGGTGGCCATGTTGAGGATCAAGTCGTTCCCTCTCACCTCCCCCGTTCCCGACATCAGTACGGCAACGGCGTCCTCGCCGTCGCCCGTGAGGATCGTCCAGTCGATGCCGGTGAGCGGGCTGTCGGCGTCGCTCATCATGACATGGTCGTTGCCGTCGCCGGCTTGGACCTGAACGGCGCGAACACTGCTGAACGTGGTCGTGACGCCGTCGCCGGTGACTTGGATGCCGCGCTCCGTGCCGACGATCGCGATGTCGTTGGCGGCGGCGTCTCCGATGACGAACAGCGTGCCGTCGCGGACGAAAACGTCCACCGCGGGCACGCAGCGATGTTCCAGAGCTTCCAGGGATAGACGGCAGCGCTTCGTTGGAGGCGAGCTGTGACTCATGATTGTGTCTCCTGCGTAAGAGGATCACTTTTGGCGCCCACGGATGCCTCGATTTGGATTTCGCCGCGTCCTTGTTCATGGGGCGGCAGTCTGCGCCGGCTAACTATTGTAACTATGTCGATTTCCGTCCGTATAAGTCGCCACAATCACAGCGCGAAATCGATATGAACCCGGCCATTCGGTTGAGGAACGCGTCGGCGCCTGGCACACGCTGCCAATCCTAATGCAGCGGCGACCGGTTGGCAACCTGCGCCGATGCGGCCGTTACCTGTGTTGCAATGAGATCGCGAACGCCCGGTTGGCCGACGGCGCTTGACACTCAGAAAAC
>JAKEHX010000093.1 GCA_022614795.1 Planctomycetaceae bacterium
ACTGAGAGGCTGTGAATGAATCCCGTAGCGGAACTCGCCAGAGTTCCGAATCCGCGGAAAAACCTGAAGTCTGGCGACTTCAGCTACGAAAGATTCACAACCTCTGACTACTGACCTCCGACTTCCGGCCCTACAACCTCTTCTGCATCTGTAGCGAGCCCACGACCAGCGCCAACAGGGCCATCGCCCAGAGCACGGCGGCGTGTTGCCACAGCTCGGGCCAGCCGCCGCCGCGGAGGATGACGGTCCGCGAGGCGTCGATCATCCAGGTGGTATGAAACAAGTAGGCCACGTGCGGCAGCGGCCAGGGCATCGAATCGATCGGAAAGACGTAGCCCGACAGGAAGATCGACGGCAGGAATGTCCCCATCGCCATCTGCCCGGCGGCTTCGCGGGTGCTGGCCCGGGACGAAATCCACAGCCCAAACCCCAGGTTCGTCAGCACGAAGGGCAGCGTCACCATGAGCAGCGTGATGAAGGAGCCGTTGATCGGCACGCGGAAGATCGACCACATCAGAAAGGCGATGAAGCAGAACTCGACCAGCGTGAGGGCGACATAGGGCGTCATTTTGCCGAGGATCAACTCGCCGCGGCGGACCGGCGTCATGAAGAGCTGCTCGAGCGTCCCCAGCTCCTTCTCGCGGACGATCGCGTTGGCCGAGAGCATCGTGGACATCATCTGGCACATCACGACCATCAGGCCGGGGATGAAGAAGTTGGCCGAGCGCGTGTCGGGGTTGAAGAGGACGCGCGGCCGGGCCTCGATAGGCAGCGGGCGCGTGCCCAGGATGCGAATCAGCGACTCGCGGAGCGTGATCGCGTTGCTGACGTTCACCGCCTCGCCAGCGATGCTCGACTCGGTCCCATCGACCAGCACCAGGATCGTCGCGGTTTCGCCCGCTTCCAGGCGGCGGCTGAAGTTCTCGGGGATGATGATTCCGATCCGCGCCTTGCCCGCGACGATGAGCCGACTCGCCTCGCGGTCCGACAGGACCTTGTGGACGATCAGGAAATCCTTCGAATTCTCGAACTGCTCGAGCAGCCGGCGGCTTTCCTGCGTGCCGGCGTGATCGACGACGACGGTCTTCACGTCCCGCACGTTCGTATTGATGGCATAGCCCAGCATGAACAGCTCGAGCACCGGCACGAACAGCGTGAAGAACAGCGTCTGCGGATCGCGCAGGATGTGCAGCAGCTCCTTACGAGCGACGGAGAAGGTGCGGAGAAGAGAGCTACCGTTCATGAGGCAGACTGTCGTGTTGAAGCACCAAATGGCAAGCACCAAATCACAAACAAATTCCAAATCTCAAGCCCAGAATGTTCAAAACAGGGTGTCTAGTTTTCGGACATTTGGATTTGACATTTGGAATTTGTTTGTGATTTGGTGCTTGGTGCTTGGTCATTCGTCATTAGGCACTTTGCGCAAGTTCCTGGTTCCGGATCCGGGCGATCGTGACGAACACGTCTTCCAGCGTGGCCGAGGCGGGGCGGATGACGACATTTGGACCGGCGATGTCGGCCAGCGTGTCACCGTCGTCCACCAGCGCGTGAATCGACTGGCCAAAAATCGTCGCCTCGTGCACCGTGGGCCGCAGCCGCAACCGAGCCAATAGCTCGGCGATGTCGGGGGCGATGATCTCCACCCGGTGGAAGCCGGGCGGATTCACCTCGGGCAATTGCTCCAGCTCGCTCGGCGTGCCGATGGCCAGCAAGTCGCCCAGGTGCAAGTAGCCGACGCGGCCGCACCGCTCGGCTTCGTCCATGTAGTGCGTGGTCACCAGCAGCGTGATTCCCTGGCCGGCAAGCTGAAACAACAGGTCCCACAGCTCGCGGCGGGCGACCGGATCGACGCCGGCCGTCGGCTCATCGAGAAATACGAGCTGCGGGCGATGGAGCAGGGCACACACCAGCGCCAGCCGCTGTTTCCAGCCGCCGGAGAGCTTGCCGGCCCACCGATGCAGATAGGGGGCCAGGCCGGTCAGCTCGACCAGCTCGCGCTGGCGCTCGCGGGCGTGCGAGTTCCGCAGGCCGTAGATTCCCGAATAAAAGTCCATGTTCTCCTGGGCCGTCAGGTCGGCATACAGCGAGAACTTCTGCGACATGTAGCCGATAGACTGGCGGATTGTCTCAGCTTCGCGGGCCACATCGCGCCCCAGGACCGTCGCCTTGCCCTCGGCCAAGGGCAACAGGCCGCACAGGGCCCGAATCAGCGTCGTCTTGCCCGAACCGTTGGGACCGAGCAGGCCGAACACCTCACCCTGCCAGACATCGAGGCTGACGCGATTGACCGCCGTGAACTTGCCAAAGCGGACCGTCCCGCCGTCCACGTCGATCACGGGCCGCTCGCCCGGATCGCGCGTGGGCGTTTGCTGTGCGCGAAGAATCACCGAGCCGGATGACATGGCTGCCTTTCAGGAACGGACGACGGACGGACTCGGAATCGGACGCATCGGAGGTGGAACAGAAGGAAACAAAGGTAACAAAGGTGCGTGCTCAATTTGCACTTTGCAATTCGTACTTCGCAATTTGCAATCGGTTCCGGTTGCAAATTGCAAAACAGGAAATGCAAGGTGCAAATTGCGTTGCCCCACAGTTTTTACTACAGAACTATTCTGTGCCCGCCGTTTGCTGTCCCTTGCTCTGGGACGTCAGCGGCAGAAAGATCTCTGCCGCCATGCCCGATTTGAAAACCCCCTGCGGATCATCGACCCGGACCTTGAAGCCGAAGACCTGATGCCGGCGCTCGTCGATCGTCTGTACGTTGCGGGGGGTGAATTCGCTTTCGGAAGCGATGAACGTCACCACGCCCTGAAATCGCTTGCCGGGAAAGGTGTCGATCGTCACGTTCACCTTCTTGCCCAGCGCAATGTGGCCCAGATCGACTTCCGATATGTACGCCTTCACCCACAAGTCGTCCGCTCGCAGGACCTTGACCAGCGGAGCATTGGGCGCGGCGATATCGCCCGGCCGGACGCCAATCACTTCGACGACCGCTTTCTCCGGTGCATAGACGGTCCGTTCGCGGCGCTTCACGTCCAACTCGTCAATCTGCGCCTCGAGCTGGGCGACTTTCGCGGCCGCTTCGTCCTTGTCCTCCTGCCGCGTCCCGGCTTCGAGCAGGTCCAGGGCGGCTTGAAAGCTGGCCAGGGCGGCCTCGGATTCGGCGACCTCTTCCGGCCGGTAACCCGCCTCCATCATCTTCGTCTTGGCAGCAGCCGCAGCGGCCTGGGCCTGGAGGCGATTGTGCTTGGCGACCGCCGTTTCATAGGCCTCGATCGTGGTCGCTCCCTTGTTGAGCAGCGTCCGCTCGCGGGTCAGCTCCTGATAGGCATTCTGCATCTCCACCACGATGGCCTCCTCTTCTTTGCGGGCCTGCTCCTTCTCCTCGGTGCGATAGCCCTTGCGCATGCGAGCCAGGCGCGCCTCGGCCGCGGCCACGTCCGCCTTGGCGGCTGCGATTTCCTCGTCGCGCGGGCCTTTCTCGGCCTTTGCCAACAGGGCCTTGGCCGCGGCGAGCTGCGCCTCGAGCTGCTTGCGCTGCGTGTCGAGCTCAGGCATGTCGAGCTGGAGAATTTCGGCGCCCGCCTCGACTGTCTGCCCCTCCTTCACGAAGACCTTCGAAACCCGGCCGCCCACCCGCGAGCTAAGACGCACGTCCTGCGTCTCCACCGTGCCGGGCATCCACAGCTCACTCCGCGGACGCTGGAGCCGGAAGTAATAGCCCGCGCCCGCGGCGCCGGCGGCCACCACGACAACCCCTGCGAGCAGCGGTTTCCAAATCATGGACCAAATCGCTTTCTGGCCGGGAGTCGTCATCGCGTATGCTGCGCGCCTGCGAATACTTGTGGCGCCGGGCTGCGCTGTGTTTCTAGCAGCGGGCTGCGCTGTGTTTCTAGCAGCGGGCTGCGCTGTGTTTCTAGCAGCGGGCTGCGCTGTGTTTCTAGCAGCGGGC
>JAKEHX010000094.1 GCA_022614795.1 Planctomycetaceae bacterium
GCAACACAGCTTCAGTCAGCAACACCAGCGCGAGGAATGAGCCATGGACGAAATCAAACGGCAAGTGGGTCGTGCTCACCGGCGGCTCGTCTTTCAGCAGTTCCTGTATGTCGTCGGCTGGTCGCTCTTCGCGACGCTCCTGATCGCGGCGATCGGCCTGGCCGTGCCGCGGATTTGGGTGCTGGCCGTCGATCGGCAAGTGTGGGATTGGAGCTGGATTGGCGGAGGCGTAGGAGCTGGCCTGCTCGTGGCCGGCCTGTGGACCTGGTTCATCCGCCGCAGCAAGCTCGACGCGGCGATTGAGCTCGACCGCCGGTTCGGCTTGAAGGAGCGCGTATCCTCGACGCTGGCCCTGGGACCGGAAGAACTCGATACCGATATCGGCCAGGCCCTCGTGACCGATGCCGTGCGCCGCGTGGAACGGATCGACGTCCGCGAGCAGTTCCAGGTCAAGCCGACGTGGCGGGCCCTGTTGCCGCTGGCGTCGGCCGGTGCGATGGCGGGCGTGCTCTTTTTCGGCTACGCCACGCAGCGGGCCGCCCAGGCCGACAGCGAGCAGACCGCCGCCGTCAAGGTCCAGATCAAGACCGCTACGAAAAAGCTTCAGGAGAAGATCCGCGAGACTGAGAAAAAGGCGGCGGAGCTGGGCCTGCAAGACGCGGAAGCGCTGAAAGAGATCAACAAGGAACTCGACAAGCTGGCCAACAAGAACACGGCCGACCGCAAGGACGCGATGCTCAAGATCAACGACTTGGCGAAGGAAATCGAGCGGCGCAAGCAGGAGTTGGGGGGCGCCGACCGGATGAAGAAGGAACTCGACAAGCTGAAGGACATTCAGAACGGCCCGGCCGACAAGCTGGCCGATTCGCTCAAAGAAGGCGACTTCGGCAAAGCCCAGGAGCAGATGCAGCAGCTCAAGGAGGACCTGAAAAATGGCAAGCTCGGTCAGGAAGACAAGGAGAAGCTGGCCAAACAGATGGACCAGATGAAGGACGCCCTCAAGCAGGGCATTCAGGACGGCAAAGAAGCCCGCGAGAAGCTCCAGCAGGAAATCGAGAAGAAGCTCGAGGAAGGGAACATCGCCGAGGCCGCCAAGCTCCAGCAGCAGCTGGACAAGATGAACGAGAACGCCCAGCAGATGGAAGAGCAGATGAACGAGCTGGCCGACAAGCTGGGCCAGATCGCTCAGGCGATGAAAGAGGGCGATGCCAAGGCCGCGGCTGAGAAGCTCGACGAGCTGGCCCAGGACCTCGACAAGCTCCAGGAGCAACTCGACCAGATCGAGAACCTCAACGAAGTGCTCGATCAGCTCGCCGATGCCAAGAACGCGATGAAGTGCGAGCAGTGCGGCGGCGCCGGCTGCAAGGCGTGCGAAGGGGGCGGCAAAGAGGGCGAAGGCAAGGACGGCGAGGGCGAGGGCAAGGGCAAAGGTAAGGGCAAGAACAAGGGCAAGGGGAAAGGGCTCGGTGCCGGTCAGGGCGAAGGCGAACGGCCCGAGGAAGAGACCGACAAGAGCTTCTACGACACCAAGGTCAACGCCGACGCGAAGGCCGGCGAAGCGGTCCGCATCGGCGATGCCGGCGGCAAGAACGTCTCGGGCAAGTCCAAGGAAGCCGTGAAGGAAGCGATCCAAGGCGCGCTGGCCAAGGACCCGGATGCCCTGGAAGACGTGAACCTGCCGCGCGACCAGCGCGAGCACGCCAAGCAGTACTTCGAGAAGTTCCGCAAGGGCGAATGAAGTGGGGCAGGCTTCCAGCCTGCCCTTCGTAGCGGAAGTCGCCAGACTTCCGGGAATGTTCTCGGTCCCAAGCTCTGCTTGGGACCGCAAGCTTCGAAGCTCTGCTTCGCAGACCGGGCAGGAAGCAGAGCTTCCAGACGGGCGTTCCCAAGCGGAGCTTGGGAACGAGCGGAGGGCGAATGAAGTAGTCCCTCACTCCGTGAGGGACAGGGGCGGCGCGAGGGACAGCGGACATGGTGCATTTCGTTGCACTCATGCACCCTACGAGCCTGCCCCGCTACCAGCACAGCGACCACGCCTCGCCGCAGCTCCAGCCGCACCACGTCCACCACTCGCCGCAGCGGCGCTGGGCGCGGAGGCACCACGATTCTTTCCCCACCGGCTGAGGAACGCTGATCTGGGCCGGCTCAAAGTGCGTCGGCAGGAGGACTGTGTAGAGCGCCTGCGGGTGAATCTTGTGGAATTCCTTGAAGTCGTAGCGGCCCGTACGGCTGAGCGTGGTGCTGGCCAGCTCGGCGCAGTGGATGCCGTCTCCGGGTTTTTCCTCGACGTTGAGCACGACCTCAATCGTCACCGGGCCGATTTCCGCCGTATGTGCGCCGTCGCTTTTGCCGCGCACGTAGTTGCGCAGTGAATAGCGCCGGCCGATTTGTCCGTCGAGAAACTCGCGCATCTTGCCGATCTCGTCCTCGGTATAGGGCTGCTTCGGCTTGAGCAGCCACGCCGTCATCTGATCGTCCGCATCGCGCCGCTTGTTCAAGCGGGCCAGCTCGGCGAAATAGTCAGCGGCCGCCACGCGCCGGACCTTGCCCGGCGTGGCTTCGTAAATCCACGTATCGCTGCCGTCCCGAAACGCGAGTGCCACATGGCCGATCTTGCCCCGCGTGGAAAACTCAACGACGCTGCTAACGTTCTCCAGAAAGATCAGGCTGCCGCTTTCCAGCTGCGTATTCTCGGAACCGGCCCCCAGGGCAATCAACGTGTAGAGCCAAAGGCTATGCATCAAATTCCTCCGTCAGGTTCTACCAGGCTTATTCGTCGGTCGGTTTCACCTCTTGCCGCGGCTCTCCCCCGGACGGGTGCTCCTCTGCCGACATAGAAATTCTAACCCCTTGCGCCTGCGTGGGATTCAATCGCCGCCGGATGGTAGGGGCTGTTTGGCGGATAGCGGCAGTCCATGCTAGAAAATGCACTACCGACGGACGACTCCTCCGCCGGCACAACCATGAAAACCGCCCTCGCCATTGCCGCCCATCCCGACGATATTGAGTTCCTGATGTCGGGCACGCTCATGCTGCTCCGTAAAGCGGGCTATGAGATTCACTACTGGAACCTGGCCAACGGCTGCTGCGGATCGAGCCAGCACGACGCGGCCACGATCGCCCGCATTCGCCGGGAGGAAGCGCTCGCCGCGGCCAAGGCGATCGGCGCGGTATTTCACGAGAGCATCTGCGACGACCTGGCGATTTTCTACGACCGCGCGGCGCTGGCGAAAGTCGCAGCCGGCGTGCGCGAAGTGGCCCCGGAGATCGTCCTCACGCATTCGCCCGCCGACTACATGGAGGACCACACCAACGCCTGCCGGCTGGCGGTCACGGCGGCCTTCGTCCGCGGCATGCCAAACTTTCCCACTGATCCGCCGCGCCCTGCCGTCACCAATAGCGTCACCGTCTATCATGCCCAGCCCTATTCGCACCGCGACCCTCTCGGCAAGCTGATCGAGCCGGAGTTGGTGGTCGATACGACCGACCTGATCGACCTCAAGAAAAAAATGCTGGCCAAGCACGTCAGCCAGAAGCGGTGGCTCGACGAAAGCCAGGGGCTCGATTCGTACTTGGACACGATGGCCCAGCTCGATGCCGAGGTGGGCCGCATGTCGGGCATCTTTCAATACGCCGAGGGCTGGCGGAGGCACATGCACATGGGATTCTGCGGCCCGACGGACGACCCGCTCCGCGCGGCGCTTCAGGAGCGCGTGCTGGTGGCGGCGAAGGGCGCGGGTGGATGAGGGACGGATCGCGTACTAGAATGCGGTAGAGGTATCGATCATGAGTCGCGACGACCAGGCCCGCTCATTGGCAGCCGCACATTATCGCGTCGAGTCGGGAATTACCGACATCTATCGGCTCCTGGCCAGTCCTGAGATCGAGTCGCGTCCTGACGAGCCAATCAAGCTGCTCGAAGTGAATCAGGACACGATTGCCGCCGGCATCATGCCGCTCCAGTTCGCAGCGGCGCCCGCCGAGGGCTTGCACTTTTCCTCGATCATTGTGGAGGTCGCCCCCAGGGAATTTGAGAGCATTCGACAACAAGAGTTGCTCCTGCCGGCGGGATGGCAGCTCGGCGGCTTGTTGCCCAATCCCGCCGGCACGGCCGTGGCATGAGTACGCCTGCCGAGTGGTCGCGTGCCTATGCGCGTCAGGCTCAGACGGACCTGAACGGCTGGAAGCGATTGGACGCCGATCCAAGCGCGGCGACGCGAGATTGTCGCTCTCACCAGCTGGGCGGGCATTCTTGAAGCTGATCGGAGTCGCGATCGAGCGGCTGGTGTGACAGCGAGCGCGCGTACTGAGTACGAAGTACGGAGTACTAAGTTCTAAGTTCTAAGTTTTCAGCACCAAAGCCGCCGTCCTCCTCCAACTGGGCGTGCGGTGTTAGACTAGCTCGCTCCCACCTCCAAGTGACTCCCAGGACCAACTGCCATGAATCTCAGCGGTTCGCTGCTGGCCGGAATTTTTGCCTTTGGCACGGCTCTTTTTTGGGGAACCTATGGTCCGCTCCTGTCGCGAGGCCATCACCTGATGGGCACCGAGGGACGATTCCGGCCCTTCATTTGCGTCGGCGTCGCCTATCTGCTCGTGGCCATCGTGGGACCTATCGTCGTCATGTATACCACGGGCATCGACAAAGGCGATGGCCTCCTTGCGGGCTGGACTTTCCGAGGCATCCTCTGGAGCACCATCGCCGGCGCGGTCGGTGCGCTCGGGGCTTTCACGCTGATCATGGCCCTGGGCTACGGCGGCCCCTCCAGCCCCGTCTATGTCATGCCGATCGTCTTCGGCTGCGCTCCGGTTGTCAGCGCGTTCACCGCGATGTATCTCAACAACACGTTCAAGATCAGTCCGTTCTTTGCCGCCGGGCTGCTGCTGGTAGGCGTCGGTGCCGTCACGATCTTGATCACAGCGCCTCCGCCGCCTAAGAAGGGATCGCAAGAGCACGGCGCTAAGCCTGCGGCTGCCAAGACCGTAGCCCAGAGCAAAGTCGAGGACCGGGCGATTGCCGAAAAGCAGCCCGAAGAGCCCAAGCCTTCCGAGGAAGCGGCGGCCGACAAACGGCCGCTTGAACCGCCAGGCGACCGGGAACAAGCGTAGCCCCGGCGAAACCTTGCACCCTCACCGCGGTTTGAGAGGCAGGTCCAAATCCGCGGGCCGGCGGTTTTCGTAGTCGTCGGCCGCGGCAATTTCGCGCGTCGGGTCGAACCCGTCGCCCGGCACGATCCAGATTTCGCCGTGCGGATCGGGCTGCTCGGCCACCACGCTGTGATGCCGCACCAGCTCCAGGATCGCCAGAAACACGCCGATAATCGCCGACTTGTGCATCCCCGGCTCGAACATTTCCGAAAACGCGGCCCGCCGGTCGCTCGACAGCCGCTGGTGGATCCGCTGCATGTAAACCTGGATCGGCGTTTCGTCGTAGACGATCGCCTGCGGCTGCGTGGCCTGCGAATCGCGCAGGATTCGCCCCAGCGCGCTGACCAGGTCCCACAACTCGACTTCCTGGATTGGCTGGCCGGCCGGATCGATCTGCCGCGCGGGAAGGTCCGCCGCCAGCCGCGGATAATGCTGCTGCCAGTCGCGGCTGCGTTCGTCAAGCATGCTGGCCGCATCCTTGTATTTCTTGTATTCGAGCAGCCGCTGGACAAGCTCGTCGCGGGGATCGTCCCACGGCTCGGTGACTTCGCCGCCGCGCGGAAGGACGAGCTGCGATTTGATCTCGATCAGTGTGCTGGCCAATTCGAGGAAATCGCCGACCGCGTTGACGTCGAGCTGCTGAATTACGTCGAGATGGGCCAGGTATTGCCCGGTGATCAGGGCGATGGGGAGATCGGCCACATCGACCTCGTGTTTGCGGACGAGATAGAGCAACAGGTCGAGCGGGCCGCGGAAGGTCTCGAGCTGGACGCGGAAATCCATCGGTGTAACGCCGGGCGAACTCAAGCAATGAGGAAGCGGGACGAGAAACGCTGTAGGACGGATTTTCAATCCGTTCCAGCAGCCTCGCCATGTGGATCGTAGGCGATTGGCGGGCTTCCCGCGACGCCGATTGCAAAGTTGCCCGCGGCGGCAAGTTCGTGTTTGCGGGCGGCAGTGAGGGTGTGTATATTAGCTGGCTGCCAAGAGGCGAATTTCACGCAAACTGGGCAATGGAAGGCTCGGATTGGGCGAATTGCCACCGCGGCAGGAAGCCTGAGCCGGCTGGTGATTGGGTCGATTCGGAACAGCGGCGCTCGAACAGGCGCTATGAGAGGCAAGTTTGAATTGCGCCCAGCGGCGGCTTTTACCGCCGTCAATGGGTTTTTGCTGACTTGCCGAGGGAGTCCATGATCGAGATCCGCCATAAGCAAACGGGCGTAGTGCTCCGCCGAGTCGAGGCGGAGGGCCTGTCGGGCCAGTTTTTCGAAGGGGCCAAGCTGGCTGGCGCCGATCTCACCAAGCGCGACCTTTCCAAGGCCGATTTTCAGCGGGCCGATCTGCGCGACGCCGACCTTTCCGGCGCAAATCTCAACGGGGCCATGCTCGCTGGCGCGCTCATCCGCGGCGCCGTCTTTGAGGGAGCGACTTTGCAGCGCTGCGACTTGACCGACAGCTTCGCGGTCGGCGCGGGGTTTCACGGAGCCGACCTGACCGGGGCGGTGATGCGCTATTCCAAACTCTCCGAGGCCGACTTTTCGGAGGCCAAGCTCGTCGGCGCCGACCTGAGCATGGCCGAGCTGGCCTGCGATTTCAGCAAGGCTAACCTGACGAAGGCCGACCTCCGCGGAGCGAATCTGGCCGGCGCCGTCCTCGACGGGGCAACTTTGCTCGGCGCGAACCTGACCGACGCCAAGCTCGTCGGCGCCGATCTGGCAAATGCCCGCGTGGAAGGGGCGATCATGGGCGCGGGCCGCAAGCTCGGCCCGCAAATCTTCAAGAAGAAAGAGGCCCGCCCCTGGTGGCAGTTCTGGGGGTAGGCGTTTTTGAAACGGTCCTCACTCCCCTCGCAGCGCCGCCACTAGCGGCGCCTGAAGCGTTGCTCGCACGGCGATCAGGCCGGTTAGCACGCCCACGACCAGCACCACGCCCAGCATCACCGCCAGATCGGCCAGCGGCACCCGCGCTCCGCTGGCCGCCATGTGCGGCAGCACGGTGACAATTGCCGCGAGCGTGCCCGCCGTCAAACCGCCCAGCAATAGGAGCAGGTTTTCCAGCAGCACCATCTCGCCCAGCCTCAGCCGCCGGAATCCGCTGGCACGCAGCAGGGCGAGCTCTTTCCGCCGCTCGAAGACGCTGCGGAGCTGCACCGCGGCCAGGCCAAAAGTCCCCAGCACCAGGCCAATCGCCCCCAGGCTCTGGAACGTGCTGATGTAGGTGTTCTGCACCGCCAAGAGCTCAGCCAGCCGGCCCCGCGAATCGACCGCATCGAAGCCCTCGTCCCCCAGCTTGCTTTCCAGCAGCGCGGCGATGTCGGCGGATTTTCCGGCCGGCGCGCGGACCAGGAACATCCGATAGCCGCTGCTGGTGGGAAAGAGCCGCGTGAAATCGGCTTCGCTCACCAAGAGGCTCCCCTGGAGGACGCTGTTGTCGAGCAGGCCCGCCACGCGGAACTTCACCTCCTGGCCGGAATAGCTGAAGGCAAATTCTTCGCCCACGCCGCGGTAGAGCTTGAGGCTGTACATGGCCGTGTTCTTGTCGAGCACGACCGGCACCGGCTCATTGGGCGGCGTTCGCCCCTCGAGCAGATGCCACGGATTGGCCAATTGCCCGGTCGATTTTGCCGCGCTCGCCGCCCAGCCGAAGCGGGTCACGCCGGGCTGGTCGAAATGTCGAATGAAGGCCGGCGGGACGCCCAGCACCCGCGGCTGCGACGGCTGGTAGAGGTTCTGGCAGCTCGCGTCGTCTCCCGCTTTTACCCGCAGCGCGAGAATCGTCGTCCCGTCGAGCCGGGCAGCATCGCCGGCGAACAGGTCCCGCCGACCGGCAGCCGAATTGAGGTCGGGAATGATCGGCTCCGAGCTTTCGGCCAGGAGGTCGAACCCGCCCACGCCCCGGTCGCTCGGGCTCTGGCGGAACGAACTGACGGCGACGATCAAAAAGGCCGCAGCCGCCATAAGCGCGATCGTGGTGATGCTGCGGCCGACGCTGCGTCCTGCATTGCGGACGGCGAGTGTCGGCAAGGCGCCGCTGGAAAACGCGCCTTCCGCGCCGCGCAGGCCGCGGGCAATGAGGAGCAGAATCGCGACCAGCACCAGCGCGCCCGAACCGAGGAACGCTCCGGCCTGGGCCTCGCCGCCAACGCTCGTCGCGAGAATGCTCAGCCCCACCGCGCCGGCGAGCAGCATCGCGGCTGCGACGAGGCTCCACCGTCCGTGACCTGGGACCTTGGATAGACCCGCTTCGCGGGTACCCCGACTTTGGACCTGGGCTTCCCCCGCCATCAGCATCCGCACCGGCACGCTCCGCAGGCCGCGGAGGCTGAACCAGATAGTCAGCGCGGAGATGACCAGCCCGGCGAAAAACCCGGCAATCAGGCTGAGCGGCGTTATGTAGAGCGTGAGAAACGGCGAGGAGATGGCTCCGATCCACCACGTCCGTAGTCCGGCGAGCATCAGCCAGGCATAGCCCAGGCCTCCCAGAACGCCGATCGCGGCCCCGACCGCGGCCACGATGCACCCCTCCAGGAGCAGCAGCCAGGCGACCTGCCGCCGCGTCCAGCCCAGGGCCAGCAGCGTGCCGATTTCGCTCGCCCGCTGCTCGACCCCCAGGCGAAAGAGCAGCCAGATCAGCATCAATGCCGCGGCGATGATGAACATGCTGAGCAACAGAAACAGCACGTCAAAAGGCGTCGTTCCACTCGCCGCGGCCAGCCCTTGGGCCTTCAGCGGTTGGAAGTCCATCCCCAGACGCTCGTTGTCTTTGCGCAGTTGGTCGATTAGTCGCGATTCAAGCGATTCGGCGGTGACACCATCCGCAGCGGGAATACGGATCGACGTCGCCTGGCCGAAGCGGCTGCCCCAGAGCTTGCGGCCCGCGGCCAGCGAGACATAGGCCTTGGGCGTCGTGCGGTGGTGGTCCCAGTAGGTGTCGTCCTGGTCGCGAATCCGCTCGTAACTGAACGGGAACGGGGCGTCCCAATCGGCGATCGTCGCCTGGTCGGTGATCCCCTTCACCTCGGGCGTCAAGTCGGGGTCGTTGGCCGCCGTGGGCCGCTCGGTAAAGACGGCCGGCTCGCGGCGCGTGTATCCCTTCGCCGGCTCGGCGAGCGGCACAATCGCGGCCACTCGAAACTCAGAGGAAACCTCCTTCTCTTCGCCGTGAGTCGTTTCCGGCTCGAAGTACGTGACCCGAATCCGGTCGCCCACTTTGGCCAGTTGATCCTCGGCGGCCCAACTGGTGAGCACGATCTCGTCCTCTGCCAGCGGCGGCAGCGGCTGGCCCGCCATATCGACCAGCGGACCACCGGCAGCCGGATCGATCGCCGTGATCGTCGAGTACGGAATGCCCTTGCGATCGGCCGCGGCGGGATCGATGTTCTCGATGGAATTGGCCAGGTAGGTCAGCACGGGCTGAGCGGCCGCGCCGCCAAAGGCCCGCATGGCCTCGCGCTCGCTCGCCTCGTCGAGCATCATCCGCTCGCTGGTCAAGCTGAAATAATCGAAGATCGTTTCACTCTGCCCGTCCTTGTCGAACGCTCGGTGCACGTGCTTCAGTGCCAGACCGTAGTCTTCCAGCCGCGGCGACAATAGGGCCGTCAGCTGTTCGTGTGCGTCCTGTAATGCGGCACGCGCGTCCGATTTACCGGCGACGATGATTGCGTTCGCTTTCCCCGCCACTTCGAGCCCTTCTTCAAGCGTCGCCATCGCAACGAAAGCGACGCGCGGCGAGGTTTGCATCGGCTGGAGACTGAAGCGGCCCAGGCTTTCGGCCGGGACAATCGCAGTCACCTTGAGCGAAGGGATGCTCTGAATCCGGTCGGTCTTGCGGCCGAGCGGGCTGTCGGCCGGCACCTGAGTGGCCTTGCCCAGCCGCAGGATCACGCTATCGCCGACTTTGGCCTTCAGTTCCGCTGCCAAGGGCTCGTTGAGGGTGATCTCGCCTGGACCGGGCGGAGTTGTTGCGGCGAAGTGCGCGTCTCCCAGTTTCCAGAAGTCGCTCGTGCTGCCGACGACCAGAACGCCACCGGCCCGCCGCTGGCTGCCGCGCTCGAGCGTGCCGGCCGGAAACAAAATGGCCGGCAGCGCGTCGTCGTAGAGCTTTCCAAATGCCGGCTGGGCCGCCAGCTCGCTCGCCAATTCCTGCCGGAAGAAGCGATCGACTAAGAGCAGCTCGTCGATGCGGCCCAAGCGATCGAGCGTCAAATGCTTCAGGCTGCCGCGGACCGAATCGCCGACCAACAGCGCCCCCGTGAGCACAGCCGCCGCGGCCGCGACGCCCAGCGCCACAGCGAGGTGAATCCGCCAGTAAAACCGCAGGCTTTGCCACACGACCTTGTCGATGGACATGCTGCTATGTTAGCAGCTTGGCCCCGTGCGTCGCGATGCAGGCGGCCACGACGGCGTCGCGAACCGCGTCGGCTTCGGGGCCGGTCAGCGTCCGGTCTTTCGGCCGCAGCGTGAGCGAAAACAACAGCCGCTTGGTGCCGGGACCGTCCTTCTGCGGATCGCGGTAGGTATCGAGATACTCGAGCCGCTCCAGGTCCTTGCCCGCGGCCGAGCGGGCGGTGGCAGCCACGTCGGCCCAACGGACCGCCTCGGCGACGATCAAGTTGATGTCGCGGGCGATCGTCGGAAACGGGCTCTGCTCGGCATACGTCGTTACCAACTGGCTCCTCGACGCGACGAGCGCATCCAAGTCAAGCTCAACAATCGCCGCCGGTCCGCGCAGGCTGAATGCCTTGAGCGATGATGGCCCGATGTCTCCTAGAAAGCCAAGCCGCTGACCGTCGAGCCGCAGCTCACAGGCCCGGCCGCCGACGAGCAGTTCGTGTGAAAAATCGGCCAGTTCCAGCCCCCGCTCGATGTGCAGGGCCGCCAGCAGCGCCTCGACAAGCCCTTTGAGGTGCAAGAATCCCTGACCGCTCACGGCCGCAAGCGTCCATTGTTCAATAAGCGAGCCGGCGGCCTGGGGCAGATAAATCCGCGCTGTCTCGAACAGCTCGATCACCGGGTTGCTGAGCGACTCGTTGATCCGCCGCACATCGAGCAGGCTGGGAACCAGGCTCCGCCGCAAATGGTCCGCCCCTTCCAGCATGGGCGAATTGGCGACGAGCGGCTCGGCGGAGGTCCACGGGCTGAATGCGGCCGACCACTTCGCCGGCACGACGCTGGCCGTCATGGCCTCGTCGAACCCGCCGGCCGTGAGCACCTGCCGCACTTTGGCCAGCACGCGGTCGGCGTCGGTGCGATGCGAGGCGACCATCGGCACGCTGGCGTCCTCGGGAATCTTGTCGTAGCCGTGAATGCGTGCGACTTCCTCGATCAGGTCGATCTCGCGCGTCAAATCGCGCCGCCAACTGGGCGGGACCGTGATCACCTGGGCCGGCTCGTGCGATTTCTCCTGGCAGCCGAGGGCAGCTAGGATCTTGCGGACCGACTCAGCCGGCACGTCGATGCCCAGTATCCGCTTCAGTTGCGACAGCCGGAGCACGATCGGTTCGCGCGCCGCGCGCGGCTGACCGACATCGATCACCCCTTCGACCAATTCGCCGCCCGCGTGCTTGAGGATCAGCTCGCAAGCCCGGCGGCTGGCCCAATCGAGCCACTCCGGGTCGGTGCCGCGCTCGAATCGATACGACGACGGGCTGTGCAGCTTGAGCTTGCGGGCGGTCGCGCGAATCGAAAGGGGCGCGAACTGAGCCGCCTCGATCAGCACATCGGTGGTGGCGGGCGAGATTTCGGTATCGGCCCCGCCCATAACGCCCCCCAAGGCGACCGGCCGCTGGGCGTCGGCGATGACGCACATTTCGCTATCGAGGGTGTAGGTTTTGTGATCGATGGCCTCAAACGGCTCGCCGGGCTTGGCGCGGCGGACGATGATCTTGCGGCCGGCGAGCTTGTGAAAATCGAACGCGTGCAGCGGCTGGCCGCACTCCAGCATCACGTAGTTGGTGATATCGACGACGTTGTTGATCACCGGCTGGCCAATCGTCGCCAGCCGCACGGCCATCTGCGACGGCGAGGGCTTGATTTTTACACCGCGGACCAGGCGGGCTGTGTAGCGCGGGCACAGCTCGGGGCACTCGACCGTGACGCTCGTATAGCTGCGCAGATCGTCGGCAATCCGCCCGCTGGCCGGGCTCGCGGCGCCGACCCCCGGTTCAGCCACCGTGAGCGGCAGGCCGCAGAGCACGGCCGCCTCACGGGCAATGCCGATATGCCCCAGGCAATCGGGCCGATTGCTCGTCACTTCCAGATCGATGAGGACGTCGCTACCCAGGGCCTCAGTGCTTTCGAGGTTGAGCCCCGCCATCATCAGCCGCTGGACCAGCTCGTCCGGCGTGACCGCCAGCGGCACGTAATCCTTCAGCCAGTTCCAGGAGACGATCATGGTTGGGCGGAATGTCGAATGACGAACTTCAAATGACGAATCAATGACGAATCACGAAGGCCACAAATGTTAAAAACACCGCTCGTCATTTGACCTTCGTCATTGATTCGTCATTTAGTTTTCGACATTCGTCATTTCTCCGTTCAGGAGGCGAACTCAAAACTGCTCTAGGAATCTCACGTCGTTCTTATAAAACTCGCGGATGTCGGTGATGCCGTGGCGGCGCATGCAAAGCCGCTCGATCCCCAGGCCAAAGGCGAATCCGCTGACCTCTTCGGGATCGTAGCCGACGGCCCGCAGCACGTTCGGATCGACCATCCCCGCGCCGCCGAACTCGATCCAGCGGTCGCTCCACTGCATGTCGGCCTCGACCGACGGCTCGGTGAACGGGAAGAACGACGGCCGGAAGCGAATGTGAACGTCCTTGCCGAGGTAGCTCGTGGCAAACATCCGCAGGACACTCTTCAGGTCCGCCATCGTCACGTGCCGATCGACGAGGAGCCCTTCGATCTGATGGAACATCGGGTAATGCGTGGCATCCGCCGCATCGGGCCGATAGACGCGGCCCAGCGACGTGATCCGCACCGGCGGCGGCTGCCGCTCCATGACGCGAATTTGGACGGTGCTCGTTTGGCTGCGGAGAAGCAAAGGTCGAACGTCGAACGTCGAACGTCGAATGTCCGGACCTTCGTCCTTCGACTTTCGACTTTCGACCTGACCCTGGGCCACCGACAAATAGAAATTCTCCAACGGATCGCGCGCGGGATGTTCGCCCGGAATGTTCAGTGCCTCGAAATTATGCCACTCGTCCTCGATTTCCGGCCCGTCGGCCACCGTGAAGCCGAGCCGCCCCATGATGTCCTTCAGCTCGTCGATCGTCTGCGACAAGGGATGCAGCCGGCCGACACGCAGCGGCTTGCCGGGGAGCGTCGGATCGAATTGCGGGCCGGTTTTCGTGGCCGGTCCCGCCGAGGCCAACCGCGCTTTGGCCGCCTCGAAGTCGGCTTCCAACTGGGCCTTCACCTCGTTCAGTCTCTTCCCGGCCGCCGGCTTGTCTTCCTTGCTGACCGTGCTCAACCCCTTCTGCACCGCCTTAAGCCGCCCTTTCGCCGCGCCGAGGAATTCAATCCGGGCGGCTTCGAGCGCAGCGGCATCGGCGGCTGAAGCGAACGCCTTGCCAGCGTCGGCCACCAGCCCGTCAAGTTCGGCAAGGAAGGGGGCGAGGCTCATTGTCGCCTACGTTGCGACCCACAGTCACGATTGGTACGCAGAATTGCAAATTGAAAAGTGGACATTGCAAAATGCAAATTGGACAGGCCATTGCGCATCCCCAATTTGCAAATTCAGTAGTTCCAAGTCCGGCTAGATCAGCATAGGTGAACGCAAGAGGGTTCCTCAGAATGGTTTGTGTCAACAGACCAAGCCAAGGAGGGCC
>JAKEHX010000095.1 GCA_022614795.1 Planctomycetaceae bacterium
AGAGCGGTGGTACAACCCGACCAACTTCGGGACCGCGGGTCTTTATCGTCCCCCATTTAATAAGCTCTCAAGGTTGAGGGACGCGGGCCGCATCAACATTAATACGGTCTATGACGATCAAATCTTGTTGGCGGCGATGGGGCATCATCGGCTATTCGACGCCGCGCGCCAAAACGGCTTTCTGAACAAGGTATTTCGCAGTCGCCAGGGATACGGCGCGGTGAATACACCCGCGTACGTCATGGATCCGAATTTTCCAACGATGTTTGCCAATCCATTCCGGCCGTTTGACGCGGCCGATCTGATGCCTGATGTGCCGCCGACGCAATTCAGCATGCGCAAGAACGGCCAATTGGCAGGGCCCGGGCAGCCCCGCGGAATGCCCGTGGAAGCCACATTTTTCCGGCCCGATCCCGATCCGGCTGCTGGCGGCATTCGTGTGCCACTCTTCGACCAGATCGCGAATGAAACGGAGTACTTCAATCCGGCACATGATTTCGACCATATGTTCCGCAACACCGAGCGAAACGCCTATTTCCGCTACCAGGTGATGCAGAAGCTGGGGAACACGTTCTCGACCACGTCCAACTGCTTCGCCGTCTGGATGACGATGGGGTTTTTTGAGGTCGAGGACCTGCCCAGCGGCATTCCCGATGCCGCTCATCCCGATGCGTTGCGGCTGGGGCAGGAGATTGGGGCCGATTCGGGCGAGATCGTCCGGCACCGGGCGTTTTACATCATCGACCGCAGCGTCCCCGTCGGCCACGCGCCCGGGCAGAAGCTGAATTCGGAGAATTGCATTCTGCTGCGCAGGATGATTGAGTGAGGAGGAGTGAGTGGTGAGTGGGCTGGAAAGCCTACTCCACCTCCATGTAGTCCTTAACTGCTGTCTGCTATCTCTGTCTCTCCGTCTCTCCTTCTCCGCGGTCCCTAGCCCTAGCCCCCAGCCCTAGCCCCTCATGGCAGGCTGGAAGCCTGAAGTTGTAGGCACACTCCGTGTGCCGTGAATAACTCCGTGTGCCGTGAACAGAGGACTACGGCACACGGAGTGTGCCTACTACTTTAAAATTCTACGGTTTAACCCGTTGACAGCTACGGCATAAACCGTAGAATGGCGTTCGGCAGGTTACCTGGTTCCCGTTTTTTCGCACAAATCACTGACGGCACACGGAGTGTGCCTACTACTTAGCATGGCACGTCCCCGCGAAGAGCAGCCGACGTCGGGCGAATTGGAAGTCCTGAAGGTGCTGTGGGACCGCGGTCCCAGCACGGTGCGGGACGTGATGGAGGTGCTGCATGCCGAGCGGCCGCGGGCATATACGTCGGTGATGAGCCTGATGAACGTGATGGCCGACAAGGGGCTGCTCGTCCGCGAGCCGCAGGGGCGGGCGTTCGTCTATCGTCCCCAGGCCGAGCGCGAGCGGACGCGGGGGCGAATGGTGGGCGATCTTTTGGGGCGGGTGTTCGACGGCTCGGCCCGCGAGCTGGTCGCGCATCTGCTCGACGAGACCAGGCCGAGCGCCCGCGAGCTGGAAGAAATCCGCAAAGCGATCGCCGAGTATCAAAAGCAGCGAGGTTCCTGACGCGAAGTTTCCTGAAGCGGGGTTCCTGACATGCCTCTCCCTGAGCTGTTCGAGCATCCGCTGGCGCAAGCCTTGGCGCTGGCCCTGGTGCATTTTGTCTGGCAGGGATTGCTCGTGGCGCTGGTCCTGGTTGGCATTGTGGAATTGTTTCGATTGCGGCGGCCGCAGGCGCGGTATGCGTGCTCGCTTGTCGCGCTCCTCGTGATGGCGGCTTGTCCGCTGGCGACGCTGGCGGTGGTAGGGGCAGGGGCCGGGGGACTGGGGCCAGTGGCCGGGAGCCAGCGGCCAGGGACCAGGAGCCAGGTGCCAGGGGCCAGGAGTCAGGAGCCAGGAGTCAGTGGCCAGGAGCCGGGATTATCCGCGCCGGCACCTGGCTCCTGGTCCCTGGCCCCTGTTACCTGGCCCCTCCTTGGTGCCGCGCGGCCGTATGTGCTGGCGGCATGGCTGGCGGGCGTGGCATTTTTTGGTTGCCGGCTCCTCACGGGACTGGTGGGCGTGCGACAGCTGCGCCGGCAGAAGCTGCCTTTGCCGCGCGAGCTGGCCGAGCGGGTCGAGCGGCTCGGCCGCAGCTTGGGATTGCGGGCCCGGTCGATGGTCTTCTTGAGCCGGCGGGTCGGCGAGGCGATGGCCGTGGGCCTCGTGAAGCCGATCGTCTTGCTGCCGGCAGCGTGGGCGAGCGAGATGCCGCTGGCGATGCTCGAGGCGGTGATCGCGCACGAGCTGGCGCATCTGCACCGGCGCGATCTGTGGGTGGTCCTTTTGGAGCGGGTCGTCGAGACGCTGCTCTTTTATCATCCGGCCGTGTGGTGGCTGTCGGGCCGCTTGCGGGCGGAGCGCGAATTGTGTTGTGACGAGCTGGCTGTGGCCCTGACAGGCCGCCGGCTCGAATACGTACAAGCATTGGAAACCGTGGCCCGGTTGGGGACTCGCGTCGAGCCTCTGCTCGCGGCCGGCATTCGGGGAGAGAGAAACATGCAACTTCTCAATCGGGTTCGCAGCGTGTTGGGACTGTCGGCCGGCGGCGAATCGTCGCGGCTCTGGCCAGCGGGCCTCTTGGCCTTGCTCTTGCCGCTGGCGGCGTGGGCCTGGTCGGCGGGGCTGGTGACGCCGCAGCCGAGCGTGGCCGTGGCCGACGATGACCGGGACGACGACGATGATGACGACGACGATGATGATGACGACGACGATGATGATGACCGCGATGACGACGACGACGGCGACGATGACGACGACGGCGACGATGACGACGACGGCGACGATGACGACGACGGCGATGATGATGACGACGACAAGGCGGCAGCCAAGAAGGCCGAGCGCGATGACGACGATGACGACGATGAGAAGGAAGTCCGCAAAGAAGGGGCCAAAGAGCGGGACGAGGACGAGGGGGATGAAAAGGAAGTTCGCAAGGAGGGTGAGAAAGTAATCCGCCGCGAAGGTGACAAGGAAATCCGCCGCGAAGGCGACAAGGAAATCCGCCGCAAGGAAGGCGAGAAAGAAATCCGCAGGGACGGCGACGACCCCGAGGCGGCCGAGCGGAAGCGCAGACGGGTCGAGCAGCTCAAGTTCCTGGGCAAGGAAGAGGAGGCCAAGCGCGACCCCGAGGTGAAGAAAGAGGGTCCGCGCGATGGCGAGAAGCCGGTGAAGAAGGTTGCGCTGAAAGACGGCGAGAAGCCGGTGAAGATTGCGCTGAAGGATGGCGAGAAGCCGGCGCCGAAGGAAGGCGAATATAGGAAAGACGGGGACGGCAAGCTCGCCGAGTTGGCGGCGATGGTGAAGAAGCTGATGGCCGAGAACGCCGAGTTGCGGGCGGCGCTAGCCGAAGCGCGCGGCGGCAAGGGTGAATTCTCGCTCAAGGAGAAAGAAGGCGCCCCCGACAAAGAAGCTTTCATCAAGAAGGCTGCCGCTGAGAAGGAAGCAGCGGTCAAGCGGGCGATCAGCGAGAAGGAAGCGATCGGCGCAAAGGAGGCGCTCAAGCGGGCCATCAGCGAGAAGGAAGAAGCGGCCGCCCGCGAGCGGAAGGAAGCCGAACTTCGAGAGCGGAAGATCAAGGAAGGAGACAAGCTGAGCGAAGCCGAAATCCGCGAGCGGAAGATCAAGGAAGTGGGCGAGCGCGTGCTGATCGAGAAGAAGAAGGCCGAAGCCGCCGCGGCCGCCGAGCGCGACGCGAAAGAGAAGGACAAGCGGTAGCGCGATCGCCGCGACTTGCGTTCGATCTATTCAGATTACCAACCTCACACCCCAGCCGCCGCGGCTGGGGTGTGTTGGTTTTGCTCAGGTAATTGGTCATGCCGAAGGGACAAGCGGGACGCTTATCCTACGGGTGGACTTGCTCCGGAAAGTCCCGCTCGTAGCGCTTGACCAGGCTCGCGACATCGGCCGGCACGATGTATAGCTTGCCGCGGATTTTCTTCGTCTCACCCGCGGCCAGCCCGCCTACGCGGAAATCGCTGTGCAGGCAGGCGATCACACCCTGAAAGATTTCCTGGTAAGGCTCCCAGGCCACCGCCATGATTTGCTTTTCGTCGGCCGAGAAGCAGCCGCACAGGCCGCTCGAGGGAACGAGCGTCGAAAGGGGCCGCGGGTTCACGTCGTTGCGATCGACACCCTTCGGGCAATAGACCTGGCCCGGCGTGTACCGCGCCTTATCGGCCCACGGCTCGGTCGGCAGGCGCGTCAGCTTGCCACCCAAGAACAGGAACGATTTGCGGGCGTAGGCCGGCACCAGCGTCCGCGCGTCGGCAGTCGTCGTCCCCGTGAAGCGATCGACCCGAATGCACGGCTGGGCCCAGTGAGCCAGCGACGGCTTGTCGGTCGGGTTGTGGGCGACGAGGCGAAAATCGACCTCGTCGCGGCCCGCAGTGAGCGTGTGCTCAACGACCACGCCGTCGGCCAGCTTGTCGCGGAGCTTGATCACCTTGTGGTCCGCGCTCGCCTCGACCAATTCGGCCGTGTGCCCAATGACTGTCTCCTTCCAATCGCGGTCGGTCGATCCGGGGCGGCAATAGGCCTCGAGGTACAGGATTTTCAAATCGCCTCCCGGAAAATCGCCGCGGATGGTGAGGTAGTTCTTCTCCCACGCGATCGAAAGTCCCTCCGGTTCAGCGCCGGCCGCAGCAGCCGCAGCCATCGACATCACCACGAGCACGCCGCACAGAAACCTGGTCATATGCTGTCTCCGCCTGGTATTGGATCGCGCCAACCATCATACAAGGTTGCCGCCGCCAGGGTGTGCAGCGCATACTTTGCACTTTGCAATTCCTCCTTGTGGAGTGCGGTGACTTGTCGCCGCTTTAGGACTTTAGGATTGACCGAGGAATCCGAAATTCCCAAAGCGGCGACAAGTCGCCGCACTCCAAATTACAGGATCCCGCCCAATGCCATCTCGAACTCCAATCACTTGCCTTGCATTGTGCCTGGCACTTACCGCGCTCGCCAGCGCCCAGGACCAGGCCGCCGGCAAAGAGAAGGTCTTCCGCGCCGGCGCCTACGCCATCAATATCTCGCCGCTCAAATTCCCGGTGATCATCAACGGCGGCATGACCGAGCGGACAGCCGACAAGCTCACCGACCCGCTGCACGCCCGCTGCCTGGTCCTCGACGACGGACAGACTCAAATCGCCCTGGTCGTCGTCGATAGCTGCATGGTCCCGCGGCACTTGCTCGACGAGGCCAAGGACCTCGCCCGCCAGGCCACCGGCATTCCCACCAGCCGCATGCTCATCTCGGCCACGCACACGCACACCGCCCCCAGCGTTCACGGCTGCCTGGGCTCGGACGTGGACGAAGACTACGCCCGCTTTTTGCCGCCGCAGATCGCCAAGGGAATCGCCGAGGCGCACAAGCGCTTGCAGCCGGCCCGCATCGGCTGGGCGGTCGGCCGCGATCCAAAAAACGTCGCCTGCCGCCACTGGCTGATGAAGCCGGGCGTCGCGCCGACCAATCCGTTCGGCGGCACGAAGGACGACACGGTCATGATGCACCCGGGGCACAACAACCCCAATGCGATCCGCGCGACGGGCGAGCCCGATCCCGATGTGCCGGTCATCTCGATTCAGACCAAGGCTGGCCAGCCGTTGGCGATCTATTCGGCCTATTCGCTGCACTACGTAGGCAAAACGCAGCCGGTCTCGGCCGATTATTTCGCCCTGTTCTGCGATGAGATCGGCAAGAAAGTAGCAGGCACACTCCGTGTGCCGTCTCCAGATAACGGCACACGGAGTGTGCCTACTACTGAGTTCATGGCGGCTCTGGCGAACGCCACCAGCGGCGACATGTGGCTGATGGACTACACCGAGAAGGCCCGCCGCGATTTCACCCTGCAAGGTGTGGCCCAGGAAGTGGCCGCGGCGGCTCACGAAGCGTATGGGCGCATCGAATATCGCGACTGGGTGCCGCTGGCGATGGCCGAGTCGCAGCTGACGGTCGATGTGCGGATGCCCAGCGAAGAGGAAGTCGCAAAGGCCAAGGAGTTTACGAAGGGCTTCGAGGGCCGCAAGCCCAAGGACGTGCCCGAGGTCTATGCCCGCGAGACCGTGCTCTTATCGCAGATGCCGCCGACCCGCGAGCTCAAGCTTCAGGCGATTCGCATCGGCGATCTGGGGATCGGCACGATTCCGAACGAGACCAATGCCAGCACGGGCCTGTGGATCAAGAAGCACAGCCCGCTGGCGACGACGTTTGTCGTCGAGCTGGCCAACGGCTGCGAAGGATATATTCCGCCGCCCGAGTTGCATCCGCTGGGCGGCTATACCTGCTGGCGGGCCCGCACGTCGTGCCTGGCGCCCGATGTGGAGCGGCAGATTCGGGCCGAGGTGCTCAAGCTGCTCAAGCAGGTGAGCAAAAACTAACCCGACGCGCAAGCGAGGGCCTCGCTTGCGCGTCGGGTTAGTTTCCCGCCCGCCGCACGACTATCCGGTTCGTCGCAACGACGCCGACCCGCTCCGCGTCGATCGGGCCGATGACTTCCTGCACCACTTCCACCGAACTTACGTCCTCGTGCCGCTCTGCGGCGAGGAGCCGCTCGATATGCTGGCGGATTTGATCCTCCGTGTGCACGTCGCCAAAACACTGCTCGATAACTGCCGGCGGCTTGATTCCCACGCCGTAGCCCAGCGGATTGCCGTCGTAAATCCGCTGGCACAGCCAATCGCCCGCCGCCAGCTCGATCCCATCGGGCGCCAGCACGCGATAGTTGCAGCATTGCCGCGGGTTGTCGCGGAACATCGGCGCCGACGTGAACGGATAGACGTCGCCCCACACGAGCGGCACGACGACATTCGCCGCCAGGAGCAGTCCTGCGGCAATGGGTCCCCAACCGAGTTTGTTAACGCTGTTCATGTGAAATCGATCGCCACTGGACTTAATTCCCGTTGTGCGCTCAAATACTCCAAGTTCTCAGGAACCCCGCAGGACGCTATTCATGGACGCGACCGGCTCGCTCGACTCCGCTCTCTCCCGCATTCACCACCAGGATTGCATTGCCGGGATGAACGCCCTGCCCGCCGGGTCGGTCGATTTGGCGTTTGCCGATCCGCCGTTCAACATCGGCTACGAATACGACGTTTATCACGACTCCAAGGACTGCGGGCAATACCTCGCCTGGTCGCGCGACTGGATCGCCGCGGTCCACCGCGTGCTTTCGCCCCACGGCACGTTCTGGCTGGCGATCGGCGACGAATACGCGGCTGAGCTGAAGCTGCTCGCCCAGCGCGAGGTGGGCTTTCACATCCGCAGCTGGGTCATCTGGTATTACACGTTCGGCGTCAACTGCAAGACGAAGTTCAGCCGCTCGCACGCCCACCTGTTCCACTTCGTGAAGCACCCGAAGCGATTTACGTTCCTGGCCGAGGAGCTGGAGAACCGCATCCCCTCGGCCCGGCAGCTGGTTTATGGCGACGGGCGGGCCAACCCTGACGGCCGCCTGCCCGACGACACGTGGATCCTCCGCCCGCAGGACCTGGCCGGCCACTTTACGCCGGACGAAGACACCTGGTACTTCCCCCGCGTCGCCGGCACGTTCAAGGAACGCAAGGGCTTTCACGGCTGCCAGATGCCCGAGCAGTTGCTGGGCCGGATCATCCGCACCTGCTCGCGCGAACGCGACGTGGTGCTCGATCCCTTCAGCGGCAGCGCGACGACGCTGGCTGTGGCCAAGAAGCTGGGCCGGCGCTGGCTGGGCTTTGATCTTTCGCCCGAGTACGTCAAGCGCGGCACGGTCCGTCTGGCCGAAACTCACGTCGGCGACGCGCTCGACGGCGCCCCCGAACCCACCATGAGCGCCCCCAGCACCGCCCGCGGCCGGCGACTCGATGAAAAGAAGAACGGCGCGCCTCGCAAACGTGGCGCGGACAAGGGTGGCAACAATCACGCGGTCGCCCTGCCACTGTTTGACGCCATTCGGCCAAAACCAGCCAAGCGCACCGCGTCTCCAAAGCATTCAGCGGACACGTCGGCGCGCAAGCGACCGAAGGCCCGCTGAGTTCCGGCTGGGCTCTCTGCCAGAATCCTGCGAAATGCCCTTGTCAAAGCGTGTCTCAAGGCCATATACTGAACCGGTGTCCATAACACGGAGGTCGGGAGGTCTCCATACTCCACAGAAAAGCACGTAATGGGAGCTGATCATGGCTGCTCTAGCACTACCCGTCGCGTCGCGGATGGATGCTGCGCGTGGCCAGACGCCCTTTCCACTCGCACATCGCGGCCAATTCATCAAGCAGTTCTCCGGACCTGAAGCCGACTCGGGCGTCGTGTGCTTCAAGTTTTGGCAACTTGTCCACGCGTCGGGTTGTCCTTACCGCTGCGCCTATTGCTTTCTCCAAACGACGGCATTCTTCCGATTCAACAAGACGGCACTCATGGGCCAAATCTACAGCAACTGGGAACAGATGCTGGACGAGGTCAAAGCATGGCTGGCCGCGCCCACGCCGCGAATGCTGATTGTTGGTGAGTTGCAGGACGGGTTGGCCTTCGACAGCGCTTACGCGGCAGTGAGCGGAAAGCCGCTTACGCATCATCTAATTCCCCTGTTCGCAGCCCAGAATCGACATCGGCTTGTCTTCCTCACGAAGAGCACGCTCATCAGCCACGCTCTCAAGCTGGAACCGACGCCGCAAGTCGTGTTCTCCTGGTCGGTCAACGCAGAGTACGTGGGCAAACGTTGGGAGCAAGGAGCGCCCCTGCCGAGCCGCCGTTTTGCGTCGGCAGCGAAGATGCAGGAAGCCGGCTGGCCGATCCGCTTCCGGCTCGATCCGATGATTCCCTATGCCGACAAGTCGGAGAACTGGCAAACTGGCTATGCCACGGCAATCGATCGCATCAACAGCCTCGCGCCCGAAATGGTCACGATCGGAGCGCTACGGGCAAGCTCCATGGGCCTCGTCACCGCCGCCGGCAAGAACGACCGTCCGACGGACCTATTCGATTACCTTTCCGAGAAGGACCCTTCCGGCTTCAAGTACCGCCTGCCGTTCAATCAGCAAGTCGAGATGTACCGCTTCGCGCTAGACCGGCTTGACCGCACGCGCATCGTGCCGGCATTGTGCAAAGAAGACATCTCCGTCTGGAATGCGGTCGGGCTCAAGTTCAACGGCTGCCATTGCCTCCTGCAAGGGACGAACGTGCCAAGAGAAATCGTATCGACTAAGAGCTACGCGAAAATCAAGTTAGCCGAGGACACAAATGGGAAAGGACAACGACAGACAGCATTTTGAGGACTACCGCAGACAGACACAGGCTAAGCACGATATTCTGGAAGCCTATCTCCCGTCATACTTTCACATTCTGAAGCGGTGGGAAAAGAATTTGCTATTCATTGACGGGTTCGCGGGTCGTGGGACTTACACGAAGGCTGACACTGGGGAGAAAGTCGACGGATCGCCCCTCAGGGCGCTAAGGCTCATCGCGGAGAACAACGACTTGGCGGCAACCGTATCGGCGATCTTCATCGAGTCGGATCCCGTACTTTATGCACAGCTTGAAAAGGTCGTCAACAACTTCTACAAGACGCACCAGCACATTCGCGAACCAAGTTGCCTTCATGGCACCTTTGCGGATTGTGTTGGGGAGGTAATTGAAACGGTCAAAGGCACCTTGGCTCCGACGTTCCTGTTTGTCGACCCATGCGGCGTGTCCGGAGCGAGCTTCGGTACGATTCGCGCTGTCATGAAGTTTGACAAGTGCGAGGCATTCATTTTCTTCAACATTGACGGCGTGCGGCGTATCGCAGGACTTGATGAAATAAGCTCCGTGCTCGTCGACCTGATGGGCTCTAAGACACGCGCCGAGGCACTTTACCGCGATTTTCGCAAAACAACGAACGTCGGCAAACGGGAGGAGTTGATTCTGACGCACTACGAGAAGGCTTTGAAGAGCGACATTGGCGCTGATTACGTAGTCAAGTTTCGCGTCGAGCACGAAGACAAGCAGAAAACGAGCCACTACCTTATCCATGCGACAAAGCACCCGCTCGGATTTAAGATCATGAAAGATGTGATGTGGCGTCGAGGCCACTCTGACGATCGAAAAGGAGCACTTGAGCTTGCTCAGGCAAGTCGAACAAACTTTGTCCCGTTGTTCGATTTCCGAGGTGACGTGCTAAAGGGGAGCATCGTGAGCGAACTTGCTGCCGGTCGACAGCCGATTGAGCGATTCTACGATGAGTTAGTCTGTCAACCCGACAATGAACAATGCGAATCCTCCTATAAGGCCGCAATTCTTGAGCTTGAGGCCGAGGGAGCAATACAAGTTCTTGGAAAGGACGGAAAGACGCCAACACCTGCCGAGTTGCGACAAAAGCGCAAAGGTAAAGCCACGTTGGGTCGCGGCTTTTTTTTGCGCCTCTCCAAAAGGACGAAACATAAGTGACCGAACTTCCTGAATATTCAGGGGGCGACCATGGAAATTCCGGAGCTACCGAATTGTGCTGAGTGGGTCCCCCGGACGTCGGCCACTGAAACGCTTCAAAGTGCGTTTCTCAGCCGCTGTCTCGCAGTCGAGCGCCTGATCAAGTTGCGCGCTGACAGCGAGCGAGGAATGAATATCGACAATTACGATTCGGGTATCGGTCTTGAGGATGTTGTGCGGGAGGAACTTCGGAAAATCCTACCCACCCGTTATTCTATCGATTCCGGGATTGCTGTGGACCGCGACGGTAGAACAAGCGGTGACCACGACGTTATCGTGTTCAGCGACTTCTGGTTTCCGCAAGTCAAAGCCGGTGCGACACCGGCATCACGCCGAGCGTTCTTTCCGATCGAAGGCGCGTTTGCCGTCGGTGAAATCAAGCAGACTCTAGATTACGACACGTTCGACGAAGCAATGAGAAAACTGGTTGTTGCACATCGACTTACTCGGCCCCCTACCTTCGCGATGCGCACCGTGGAGAACCGAGAATCGTGCGCGTGTTCGCATGGTCTATCGAACCCCCTCTATTCCTTTATCTTGGCGATCAATCTCTCCGACAATTTATCTTTCGAAAAGGTGATTGATCGGTTCTACGACATCAATCGCCAAGTCAAGCGTCACGAAGTCGTGCGTGCATTGTGCGTCTTAGGGCACGGGGCTGTTGTATGGGGATACCGCGATCCGCATCTCGGCGGCCTTACGCCCGCACTTTTCATGATGGAGGATCTGTACTTGCCCCTCGTGCCTATGTATTTTCGTGCGGATGACATTCAGTCTTCCATTTTTGCACTACTTAGCAATCTCATGCTTCATCTCTTTCACACTGTACTGGCCGCCGAAGATATTCCCGCACTTTACGGAACATCGAGTCGCGCCGTTAAAGGACCGAAGAGCGACGATATCGTACTCCCCCCTGATCCAGGCAGACTCGAAAGCTTGAAGATACCCTGCTCAGCGCACCACTCTCATTGAATGCTACAATTGCCGCCATCCGGCACGCTTGGACTTGGTGACTACTGTTGGCATGGTGAGGCTGCTTCGCGGGATTTGCTGCGCGTTGCAAAGAGCCATTTGCCGAACTGGCCGCCGGCGAAGGCCAAGAGCAGCGTCCAGAGCATGTGGGCCACGCTTGTGAAGTCCTGCTGCGTCGGTCCCACAGCGGGGACCATCATCATCGAGCCGCCACCCGGCATGCCTCCTCCTGGCATGGGGCCGCCGGGGCCCGCCATCATCGAGCCCGAATAGCCGCCCATGGAATTGTCGCCCATGCCGCCCGGACCCATGCCAGCACCGCCGTCAGCACTGCCCATGTCAGCACTGCCCATGCCGGGAGTCGCCATGCCCATCAATCCCCCCGTCATGCCGCTACCCATGCCGCCAGCCATCGGCACCATCTGCGGAGGATACATCCATGCATAGAGGCCGTGCGTCAAGCGCGACGTGACCAGCTCGTCGGGCCGCAATGGATTGCCCCAGTTGCTGGGGCTGTTGGAGTCGAGGTTCAAGCCGTAGAGGAGCACGAGCATATACAGCCACCCCAGCGTGGCAAAGCCGATCCAATAGGCGCGGCTCGCCCCGTCGCGATAGAGGGCCAGGAGCACGCTCGCCGCCAGGGCCAGCAGCGTCAAGCCGAGCAGCGACGAGACCCACGTCGCGTTGGCGCTGCGCAGGGCCACGCAGCCCACGGCCACGAGCGCAACCCCAATCAGGAGTTGCCTGAGCGTGAACCGCCACGCGGGCGACGCAACGAGCGGGGTCCAGTTCGATGTTTCAGCCACTAGCGCACCGCCATTTCACTTGTGCCGGCCGCCCCGTTGTCATTGTAGCGGATGCTCACACAGCCAACTGGAAACGATCGGAACAGAAGGTAACCACGGAAACAAAGACATGGGGAAGGTCAAAGGTCAGATTCGCCAAACTCACCCCTTTGTTCCCTTTGTTTCCTTCTGTTCAAGCCTCTGGCGCTTGTCTCCGCCCCGTCCAATAAATCACGAGCGACACCCAGCCGCCGCCGAAAGCCAGCACCAGCGCCCAGAGGGCATGGGCGACGTTCACGAAGTGATCCATGGTTGGCGGGCTGAAGGCGGGCGGCGGTGGGTTGGGGGGCGGCGGCCCCATCCCCCCGTATCCGCCGTATGCTGGCGGTGCACCGCTCGTGCCGGGCATCGACGAACCATAGCCTCTGCTTCCATATCCCATGTCGGCGCCGCCGCTTCCGTAGCCGCCGTAACCGCTGCTGCTGCCGTACCCGCCGGTGCCGGCGTCTGCCTCGGAATACAGCCATTCATGGGCGGCCCGGCTGAGCTTGTTGGTCACCAGGCCCGAAGTGCGGAGCGGCCCGGCATTCAGGGTCCATCCCAGGATCAGCATCAGCACATACGCCCAGCCAAACGTGGCGAATCCGGCCCACCAGGCCCGGTCCGCGTCGCGGCGATAAACGACCAACAGCAGCGAGGCGGTCAGCACGAAGAGGGTCAGCCCCAGCATGGCCGACACCCACCAGCTGGACGCGCTGCGGAGGGCGACGCAGCCCAGGGCGATGAAAGCGATCGCCGCGAGAAATTGGCGGAGCGTGAATCGCCACAGAGGAGTGGGCCGAGAATCTCCGAGGGAGTCGTGCGCCATCGTCGCACCGCCTTTCGCTGTCGCTGGCCGGCCCCCTATCAGTATTCTAACCGCGGACCACGCGATCTTCGCGGATGAATTGGAACAGAAGGTAACAAAGGGAACAAAGATTCGGACCCGAGTTCAAAGTGATTTCACCAATCTCCTTCCTTTGTTGTCTTTGCTTCCTTCTGTTCACGACCCCGCCAAATGCCTTCTCCCCGTCCAATACATCGCGAGCGACACCCACCCGCCGACGAAGGCGAAGAGCAGCGACCAGA
>JAKEHX010000013.1 GCA_022614795.1 Planctomycetaceae bacterium
ACAACGGCCGCCGCTATCGCTGGGATGTCGAGGGCGTGCTGACCCAGGTCTTCGGCCACGCTTGGTACCACCGCGGCCAGATCGCCCAGCTCGTCGCCCAGCTCGGCGGCAAGGCGGTCGATACGGATTACATTTTCTGGTGTAAGCTGGCCCCCATTGATGAGGCTGCGTCCTGAGTCTGGGATCGCACCGGGCGACGTTGATCAACGCCTTCTCTCAGGCGAGCGCGCGCTTGCAAATCGCTTCATTCCAGCGCAACTGCTGCGGCACCTCGACGAAGTCGGCGGGCGGGCGGCGGAGTGAAGGCACGCGGCCGACGCGCGCCCAACGCTCATGCTCCGCATTGGGAGAGCCTCATTGCCGAGGATGGACATAACTTGGGCCGCCAGTAGGCGTGAAAAGCGCCCCACCCGGCCTCCAGCTTCGTGATCGGGTAGACGCCAGTGCCGTCCGCGCGAGCGACGTACAGTTGACGCACTCGCGTGCTCGTCGAGCCGTGTGCAAAACTCGCAAGCGCAAGGCAATCCATTTCCAATCTTTCAGTGTATCAAGGGAGGCTTTAATATACAATAGTACAGTTACGGAATAATGGATTCGGGCGTTGGGAGTGTGTGTAAAACTGGCAGGCGCAAGGCAATCCATACTTGTTTGAGATGCCGCTCGTCGTCGGTGGGCGGGGTAAGAAGACGCGCGCCCAGCTGGGGGCCACACACGTCGTCGCCTCTCATTGCGAACCACGCCTTCCCTCTTTACGCGTTCGGCTGCGAGCGTTGATATTCATCCGGAAGATGTGACTTCAAGTCCATCGAGTCGTGCAGAACCCGGCCGATCTCTACGATGCCGGCTTCCGTCACCCGGTAGAGCAGGAGATGACGGGGACGGCGTATCCGGTCACCGGCTAGACCAGCGGCCTTGCGGCTGAAGAAGAGATGATACGTTCGGCAATGGTCGGCGATTTCGGGCCTCTGACAGCTGCCGGCCAGGTCAGGGTTCGCCGCGACTTCCTCTATGGCGGTTGCCAAGAGTTTTGCGTAACGCCTCAAAGTTTGCGGGCCAAAACTATCTTGTGTCCACGTAAGGATGTCGTCGATGTCCGCGCGTGCCTTTGGAGCGATGATGACGTCCATGGTCTCACGCGCGGTCCTTGGCAGCTTTTGACATCACCTCGGCTTCGATAGCCGTGATGAACTGTCTGACGGCCTTCTTTCCCTTGAGGACGATGCCCTTGCCCTGATCGATCTCATCGAAACCTTGTTTGGCGGCCTGCCGAAGCGCGGTCAACTTCGCCCGCCGTTCCTGCTCCTGCTCTTCCAGAAGACGCAAAGCCTCACGCACGATTTCGCTGGCATTGCTGTAGCGGCCTGAAGAAATCTGGCGCTCGACGAAGTGGTCAAAGTGCTCGGTCAGGTTGATGTTCCGCGTTGGCATGATGTTTTCCTTTTGGCCCATCCTAGCATTATTGGCAATTATTGCCAATAGTATCTCCGAGTGCTCGCCTTCGCTTAATAGGCCGCCACGTCGCAAAGCCTGTATCACGGGCCCGCGCCTTTGCGTTCCTTCTGCTTGCGCTCGCGTTCCGCGTACCACTCGCGCCAGGCGGCCATGGCGCGCTGCCGCTCGGCGTCGGTGGCGGCGCGCGGGCCGAGGTCCTTGCCGGCGAACTGCACAAGCAGCTTATGCGCCTGCTTCGCCACCGCCGCATCGGCATCGCCCAAGAGGCCGATCAACTCCGGCGTCAGGTCCTTCAGCTTGCGCTGCCCGCACACTTGCACGGCGGCCCGGCGAATCTCCGCCTCCTGGTTCCCGAGCCGTTCGCGAAGCGCGTCCGCCGACAGACAGAAGCAGCGATCCGCGAGCACCGCCCGCGCCAGTTTCTGCACTTCGGTTTTGAGCTGGGGAATGGCCGTGGCCACGGCATCGTCATACGCCGGCCCACTGCGTTCCTTGAAGCCGACGAGCACCTCGGCCTGCTTGAGCGGCGCCTGCACGAGCCAGTCACTGATGTGCCGGCCCCAGTTCTTGGGCTCGACCGGCTCTTTGAGACGCTGTCCCGAGATGGGCGAATACAGCCGTTTCCAATCTTCGGCATTGGGCCCCGGGTTCTCGCCGGTCAGCTCCCTCAAGACAAACATCAGCGAGTCCCGCTGCGGCGGCGGCGGCCGAAAATCGCGGACCTTCTCCTGCCAGATGTGAAGCTCGTCGCTCGTCAGAGGTCGCTGGCGGACCATGTAGTCAAAGCGCTGATCGGCCGGCCAGAGCTTGCCGTGGTTGGCCACCGGCTGCACCACGGTGAAGTCCTGCTTGAAGTACGTGATGTCGGCGCGAATCCAGGTCGGCACCTTGACGTTGAGCTTGGGACCGTATCCCGACGACGGCAACGGCAAGCGCTGGTCCGCGTTCGGCACCAGGCCGCGCACCGGATCGGTCGGCGCGAACGAGGTTGCATGACACAACAGGCAGTTGCGATGGTGATTGAGCCGCACCAACTGCGGCAGCACCGCCCACCGAGTCTGGCCCGATTCGACCACGTACGGCTCGTCGAGGTCGCGGGCGTCGAGCAGGGGCACGAGCTTGGGCACAGCCCCGCGCAGGTTGAGCGCGACCAGCGCCTCGGCCGCGTGATCGGCCGCCGCCGCCCAGGGATAACGCAGACCGGCGATCAGCACGTCTTCATATTCGAAAATCGGCCGGTCGAGCAAAGCGACCACAGCCGCCAGACGCACGTCGGCGTTCAGGTCGAACAGCGCTCGTTCCGCGAGCGCCGCACTCGCCTGCGGACCGCGGATCATCGCCAGGAGGTCAACCAGGATGAGCCGGACATTGCGGTGCTCGTGCATGAGGAGCTGCCTGAGCGGCAGAATCGCCTCGGGCCGCAGCCAGGCGTCCCGGAGCGGGTTATTCAAGAGGAGCTTGCGGAGCACGTCCGGATCAGGCCGCAGGTCGAGGACCTGGTCGGTGATGCCGGGTATCGATTTCTCGACGTGCAGCCGCAGCTGTTGCGACAGCACCTGCAGATTGATCGCCTCTTCCTTGCTCAGCCGCCTGTGACTGGGGGGCCGGAGCGGCAGCCCGATGAGGTCGGGCCGCTGCGACACGAGCACCGGCACCATATCGAAGCCGCCAGGCGACGTCAGGGCCGACGCGTTGATGAGCTTTGTTTTGGTCCCCCTAACGTCCCCCATATCCACTTTTCCTGCCAGCAACAGTTGCTTGCGCAACTCCTCATCGGTCAGCTGCGAACGCCGCAGTTTCGCCCAGCGCTCGCGGACTATCTCCGGGGTCAACTTCTTGGGCTGCGGAGGCTTGGCTGCCTCCGGCTTCTGGGGGGTTGGCGTCGCGGCCCGCACCATGTCCGTCGCGAACCCGAGGCTTCCGGCCACGAGGGCCATGGCGAACAGCGTTGTGACCAGGGACTTGTGGTAGAGGGGAACGTGCAAATCCCTCGTTTCTCTGCGGTCTCCGCGCCTCTGCGTGAGACAATCCTCACGCAGAGGCGCAGAGAACGCAGAGTTCAAACATGGACTTCCACCGTCACACGTGTGACACTCCGGGCAGGGGCAGGAGAACTGGATGCGCATGGGGGAAGCTCCTCGCGAATGTCGAGTAAAACAACCGCCGTGACGTTTCGCAGATATGTTGAGGCGGTCGACGTTCCTCGGAGTTATCTTCCCCGACGAGAGTCTATCCACGGCGCATGCGGCCCGCAACAGTTTTCTCCATGACAGAAACGCGAAGGGACGCCGCCCTTCGGCGCTGAGCCCCTCGGCGATTTCCTCGCCTGGGCGCCTATTCGGCAAAGCCGAGGATGAGCCATGGATCGCTTGAGCCAGAGGTGGGGGACGTGGATAAGCTCGCCGACATCAGCGCACTCGAACGGTTGACGCTCAACGGCGTGAAAGTCACCGATCAAGGTCTGAAACGCTTCGGCCGGCTGCAGAAACTTAAATACCTCGACTTGGCAGGCCTGCCGATTACCGATGACGGCCTCAAAGCCCTCAAGACGTTGAAACACCTCGAAGAGCTCGACCTGAGCAAGACGAAGGTCGCGGACTCGGGCTGCGCGGAGCTGACCGACCTCCCGTCGCTGAAAATCCTCAATCTCGAGGGCACCGCGATCGGCAAGGAGGGCGTCAAGCTTCTCTCCGGCAGCAAATCGTTGACATCACTCGGTCTCACCAAGACCAAGGTTGACGACGACGGTCTGCGCCATATCGCCGCCTTCAAGAAGCTCACCGGCTTGGGTCTCTGGAACACTCCGGTCTCCGACGAGGGCTTGAAGCACCTGCAACATTCCAAGTTGACCCATTTGTGGCTGGCCTTCGCCAAGAATGAGAGAATCACCGATCAGGGACTTCGCCATTTGCAGGATGTCAAGACCTTGAAGCAGTTGCACTTTCAGCTCTCCGGCACCAACGCTACGGCAGAAGGCGTCCGCCAGTTGCAGTTTGCGCTGCCCGAACTGGAGATTATTGGCGCCGGCAAGAAGTGAAGGCCGCCTGATCGTGCACGGAGTGGATTGCGGTCTGGCGGAGGCAGGGCGCTGGCTCACCGCTGACGCGCCAGGTAGGGATGGTAGCCGGGCAATTGATACTGCCACACCACCTTGGCAGTCCGGTCAAACTACACCACCTTACTCTGGGCCCACGACCAGGAGCACGCCCAGGGCGGCTTTGATTTTGCGCGACAACATCGTGAGATCGGCCAGAAAGTGCTGGATGACCACATTCAACGGGCTTGTCGGCATCGACTCGTACCTCGCCGCCATCGTCGCCTCTATCTTATTGTCCTCGTAGCGGGCCGTTTTGATCCACGATTTTGGCGACGGCGGGCCGTTGACTGGCTCATCATTCGCTGCGCGGCCCACAGTCAAGAATCTCACATTTTTTTTGTCCGCCGCGCTCCAACACAACGATTTGCAAGACGATGGCGGGCAGCGCAGAGGACGCGCCGCCCAAGTCCCCGTCTGACAGCACACCGCTGCCTCGGCAGCAGAAGGTCTACGATGAAGAAGCTCCTCACGCTCGTGATGTTGATCGGGCTTGCACCGACCGCGCGCGCCCAGAACCCAAGCCTTGGGCCGACGTTCGGCTATGCCAAGTTAAACGTCGGGTTCTCCCCAGACCCGCACATCGTCGGCCTGACGGCGGGCGGCCGAATCCGCACCAACCTCGGCGGCGTCAACTCCTGGGTGGCCAACCCCCCGGACTTCCAGCTGTTTTACCGTGCCGGGAATCTGCCGTTGACAATCCAGGTCGAGTCAGCCGCCGACACCACCCTGTTGGTCAATCTGCCGGACGGCACCTGGGTCGCCAACGACGACGGCGCCGGCAAGCGCAATCCGATGATCCGTCTGGCACGGCCCATGTCGGGCCGGTACGACATTTGGGTGGGCACCTACAACGGCGGCCTAGCGCCCGCCCTGCTCAAGATCACGGAGTTTCAACGGTGCACCGTTTCACGGTCAAAGTCTCATAAGTAGATCGTCCGGTCGTCATACCCGCCGCTCGCCAGCGTCTTGCCGTCCGGCGAGAAGCTCTTGTTGTTCGAGCACTTCCGCATCGGCCAAATTCCCGTTTTATTTTGCGTGGATCGTTGCGGCTTGGTATGGTCAACCGGTCGATCCATACACTAGCCCGACGCGCAAGCGAGGGACATTAACCGACGCGCAAGCGAGGGACATTAACCGACGCGCAAGTAAGGGATCGATGCGCTGTCAATCATAGTTCCGGGAGGTGACACCATGCGAATTGCTTTGCTCTTGGTCCTCGGCGGCGGCGTTCTGGGCTACTTGGGCATCCAGGAATACATGGTCAGCAGCGGGGCGGCGGCGGAACCGGTGGCGGCGGAGTTGGTCAAGCTTGAAGGCGGTGAAGCTCCGGCGAACAACCACCTGCGCGTCGGGCGGCACCTCGCGCTCTATTCCGAGTGCGTCTTTTCCTACCGAAAGAAGCGCGGCGACGATGGCCCGCCCGCCGAGACGACCAGCGTCAGCTACTGCTTCTATCCGATCCTGTCGCCGGGCCACCCGTTCCTGATCGAACTCAAGAGACTGACCGAGAAGTTCCCCAAAGACGTTCCCCCGGACGTGCCGATCCCCAGCGCGGACAGCTTTGCCGTTCTGGTCAAGACGCACCGTTTCAAGACCCTTGGCGAAATTCCCAAAACGCCGCGCCCTGAAGAGAGCGTGCAGGGCCTGATCATTAACCAGATCAGCTCGCTGGGCAAAGACGAGCAGCAGCTTCTCAAGGAGCGTTGCCCCAAGGCCGACTTGAGCAAGGTGCTGATCCTGCAGGACGGCCGGTCGCCCGCGCCGCTCTGGAAATGGGCCGGCATGATCGGCGGCGGCGGACTCTTGATCCTGGTCGGCATTGGCATGTTCTTCGTCGGACGCAAAAAGTAGCCTAGCTCGGCGAGCCGAACGCCGTAAGGCGTCGGGTGTGTCGACTGAAGAAGAGAAAGAAATGAAATCGCTTGGGGAATCGCGTTGGCGCATGCAAGGCTCGGCGACGGCAAGCGTGGCCGGAGCATGCTTGCTGCTCTGCTGTTCGTTTGGTATCGCGCAGGAGTGGTCGCGCTTCCGCGGTCCAAACGGTTCTGGCGTCAGCAGCTCGCCGGCTACTTGGACCGAGCAGGATCGCCTGTGGAAAGTGAAACTCCCCGGCAAAGGCCTTGCCTCGCCCGTGCTCTGGGGCAAGCGTCTTTTCATCACCAGCGGTGACGCCAAGACCGAAGAGCGCACCATCTTCTGCTTGGATGCAAAGGATGGCCGCACGCTCTGGTCACACAATCTGCCGGTCGCCAAATACCGTCAACATCCGGACAACAGCTTCGCCTCGGGTACGCCGACGGTGGACGAGAAGCACGTCTACGTTCCCTGGGCCTCGCCGAAAGACTACCTGATCGTCGCCTACGAGCATGCCGGGGCCGAGAAGTGGCGCGTCGATCTCGGGCCGTTTCAGTCGGGACATGGCTTCGGCTGCTCTTTGATCGTGCACGACGGCCTGGTCATCGTTCCCCACGAGCACGAAGGCAAGAGCGCGCTCGTGGCGCTCGAGCGCGACTCCGGCCGGAAGCGCTGGGAAGCCCCGCGCCGCAGCAAGACCACGTACGCCACGCCGTGCGTCTACCAGCCCAAGGGAAAACCTGCGGAGCTGATCTTCACCAGCTACGAGCACGGCGTCACCAGCGTCGATCCCAGGACCGGCGCGACCAATTGGGAGATCGACGTCTTTGACAAGCGCCACATCGAAACCACGATCGCCTCGACGCTGGTCGCCGGCGACCTGCTGATTGGCTGCAGTGGCTGGCTCGGCGTCCGGAAGGAAGTGATTGCCGTCCATCTGCCACAGCCGGGCGATAAACCGCGGGTAGCCTACAAGATTACGCGCGGCTCGCCCCTGGTGCCGACGCCGCTGGTGAAGGATGATTTGTTGTTCCTGTGGGAGGACGAAGGCGTGATCACCTGCCTCGACGCCCATACCGGCAAAGCGCACTGGCAAGAGCGGATGGACGGCGACTACTACGCCTCCCCGATTTGCGCCGGCCGACGGCTCATCAACATCACGCGCGGCGGCGAGCTCGTCGTTCTGGCGGCCGGCAAACAGTTCGCCGAGGTGTCACGCTTTTCCTTGGGTGAAGGCAGTTTCAGCACCCCCGCCATTGGCGGCGACACCTTGTATGTCCGCACGTTTCATCATGTGCACGCCTTTGCCGGAATGAATCGCGACAACCGTTGATGCAGAATGCGCGGATGCCAAGCTCAGTTCTTCAAGTGCCACAGCCGCAGCAGGCCGTCCTTGCTGGAACCCAGACATTGCCGGCCATCGGGCAGCGCAGTCACGCAGAGAAAGCTGCTCTCGCCCGGTTCCGAACTGTGCAGCACCCGGCCGGCGGCCAGATCCCAAACCTTCACCGTGGCATCGCCCGGTCCGCCGCACGAAATCACGCGCTTGCCGTCGGACAAGAACGCGGCCCACTCGACCCAGGCATTGTGGCCGCGCAGGCATTTCAGCTCGCGGCCGTCTTCGACGTCCCACAGGCGAATCGTCCGGTCGAAGCTGCTGGACATGAGATTCTTGCCGTCCCGCGAGAAGCTCACGCTGGTGACCTCCGCGTCGTGTCCCTTCAGCGAGCGCTCTTCTTTGAAGCTCGCCAGGTCCCAGAGCCGCACGGTTGCCGGCCCCTTGTCGATGAAATGAGCGGCCGCGAGCCGTTTGCCGTCGGGCGAAAGGGCCAGGCCGCGAATCTTGTCGCCGATGCCGTCGAACTTGTGTACGAGTTTGCCGGTGTCCACGTCCCATACGAGCAGTTTCTTGTCCCAGCCACCGGTCGCGGCGCGTCGGCCGTCGTTGGTCAAGACCGCGCCCCAGACCGCATCGCTGTGGCCGGTGAGGGTCTGGACCAACTTGCCGCTCGGCATGTCCCAGACGCGAGCGAGGCGGTCGTCGCCGCCGGCGATGAGCCGTCGGCCGTCTAGCGAAAAGGCGAGCGCCCAGTAACAGCGCTGGCATTCTTTGCCAAAGTGCAGGAGCATCTTGCCGCCGACGGCGTCCCATAGTTTCAGGCCGTCGCCGCCCGCGGAGACGAAATGCCGGCCATCGGGACTGACGGCCAGGCGCGTGACCCAAAGGCCCCAGATCGGGTCGGTTCCCTGGTGGCCCTGCCAGCGACGCGCCTCGGTAAACAACGAGCGCTCGATGATCTTGACGAGCCGGCCGGCGCGGAGCCGCACTTCCGCGTCGGCGTCGGCTTTCGCCGCTTCGCGCAACGCCGGCAGCGCGGGCGTGCCGATTTGCTCCAATCGTTTCGCAGCCGCTTCGCGCTCCTTGAGTTCTTCCGCGCCGAGCTGGCGAATCCACCGGGCCAGTTCGGCGGGGTCGGTGGCCTGACCGAGCACGAGCACGGCCGACACGAACAACAAGACAATTAGGCTGCGGAGGAGCATATGGAGCCTCGCGTAGGTCGGCCTTTCCTGGCCGACGCTGTCGTCGAAACGCCGAACTGCGCTTGCGGCGCCGATCACTTGCCGGCCGACGCCTTTGGCGCGACGACCGGAATGTCGAACGTTGCCGGGGCGACGTCCACATCCTCACACGCGTCAAAGGACAGCGTCACGCGCGCGATGCCCGTCGCACTGTCACTCACGGCCCGCACGGGGCCGTAGAAGCGGTTGCCTCAGCATCGGTGCGGCAACGTGTATTTGGCTTTGAGCGACGTGCTGACCGGCACGGCCGGCGGAAATGCAATCTCGGCCTCCGGCGCCGCGCCGTCGGAGATCAAGCCGGCATATGGAACCGACGCGAACGTTCCCTTGCCCAGGCCCGGCGTGCCGACGACGGTCAGCAGTTCCGCGGGTTGCGAGCCCAGCACCAGTTGCTGCGGCGAGTGCAGGCCCATCTGCATCTGGCCGCGAAAGTGAACGATCGGCGCCTGCTCACGGCGGTCGGCGAACTGCAAAAAGCCCGCGCCGTCCATGCCGGCATACTGACTGACGCAGCCGGCAATGCGGATCGGATCGCCGGGCCGCGGCCGGATTTCGAGCGAAATGCTGAGCGAATAGACGATCGGTTCGCCGGCCTTCGCGGTCGCGAGCAACACTTCTTCCCAGCGTTCCTTGGCGACAACATCTGGATTGACGCGTTGTTGCGTCACAACCAGTTTCTCGTGTTTCAACTTCCCCTCGAATAGCACATCGACTCGGGCGCTGCGGCTGGCTGCGAAGATTTCGCTGCCGTCCTTGCCAAATGCCGGGAAAAGGACCCTTTCGCCCGGCTCGGTCAAATCACCGTTGCCGTTGCGGTCGACGCACAGGGAGTCGCCGTCGACGACGAGCCAGACTCGCGTGGTCGCCTCGGGACCGAAGACCAATAGGCAATACTTCGGCTGCTTGGTCGTGTAGGCCGGCTCCTTGGTGATCGTAAGTTCAATCTTGCGCAGGTCGGCTGCGCCAGCCGGCGTGATCGCCACGAGCGCCAGTAGACCCGCAAGTGCGAACTTCATGGTCCATCCTCCTTTCCAATTGTCGAAGCCACGTCCCAAATCAAAGTCGTGGCGTTATCCAATGCCGTGGCCAGGCGTGCGCCATCCGGGCTGAACGCCAGCACCCGCGTTCGAAAATCGAGCGGAGCGCTTTCCCACAGGCGCTTGCCAGTGGCCGCGTCCCAGATACGCGCCAGCCGGCCATCGATGCCGGCGATGCGTCTGCCGTCCGGGGAAAAGACGACGCCGGTGAGCCAGTCGTCGACGGCGATGCGGTGAAGTTCTTTGCCCGTGGTAGCGTCGAAGACAACAATGGCGTAATGATCGCGCCAATAGCGCGGGCCCTCGTTCCGCTGGCGGTTGCCGCGCGCCGCCAACAGCCGGCCGTCCGGCGAAGCGCTGAACGGTGCTTCGATGATATTCGGATTCAAGACTCCCTCGCCGCCCGGTTGTGGCGTCGGCTCGAGCTTGAATCGGGTTTTGCCGGTGATCAGATCGGCGCACACCAGATCTTTGCCGTCGCGCTGTACGACTGCCTTGCCGTCGGCGGAAAACCCAGGCCAGTCGAAGAAGTGCCCGTCCCGCTCGCTCATGGCCAGGAGCTTGCCGTTCTTGAGATTCCAGGCGAACAAGTGCATCTTTTCACCTTTGCCGAAACGCTCTTCAAAGCCAATGGCGCTGGTGGTCAGCGTCGCGCCGTCGCGCGAAACGGCGAAGTTCGTCACCTGCAACGGCTTTTCACCGGCCCGCGGCTCGTGCAGCTTGAATTGGAAGACCTCGGCGCCGTCCTTCACGTCCCACACCCGCAGCGTGCTGTCGCCGCCGCCGGAGATCAGGCGACCGTCCGGGGCGAACTGGACGCCGCGAACGTAGCTGGTGTGGCCTTTCAGCAATCCTTTTTGTTTGCCCGTCGTGCTGTCCCAGAGATGGATGTTCTCACGTTCTTCGTATGACGACATGGCGAGAGTCACGCCGTCGGGCGAGATCGCGATCGAATTTGCCGCCGAAACGGGGCCGTCCTGCGGATGCAGTTCCTTGCCGCTGGCGAAATCCCACACGCGGATGACCGGACCGACACCGATCAAGGCGCGGCTGTCCGGGCTGAAGTATCGAGCATGGCAGCCGGGCAAGTCGCGGGTCAGCCGCCCTGAGGCAACGTCGAACTCCTGGCAGTGCTTATCGCCCCAAGCGATGAGCGTCTTGCCGTCCGGCGAGAACAAAAGCGTGCTGATCAGACCTTCGCCTTGCTCAACCAGCATTTGTTGTTTGCCGCTCGCTACGTCGATCAGGCGGACCGTATTGGACCACTGCGGCTTACGGTTTTGATAGCGCCTTTCGGCCACGGCCAGCGTTTTGGCGTCCGCTGTGAGGGCGACCACCGTGTCGTATGCGTTCTTTTCCCGGAAGGTGTGGATCAGGTCGCCGGTGTTTAGATCGGCGATGCGGACGTCGTTGTCATAGCCGCTGGCTGTGACCAGAGTCTTGTTGTCCCGGCTGCAGGCGACGAACGAGACACGGCGCTGATGCCACAGGAACCGCAGTTGCTCCTTGCCCGTGGCGACGTCAATCACGCGCACGCTGCGCTCGTGGTCCTCGCCGCCGGTGATCAGTTTCGTGCCATCGGGTGAAAAAGCCATCACGGCAACGGCGCCGGTCTTGAACTGCCGGAGCTTCTTGCCGGAGTCGACGTCGAAAAGAAAACTTCCTTGGTACGACGCGCCGGCCAGCGTCTTGCCGTCGGGCGAAAGAGCAATGGCGCGGACTTCGTATTCAGGGCCATCATAGGAGCGAACGAGCAAGCCGGACTCGATGTCGAAGACGCGGATGGCGCCGCCGCCGCCGCCCACGAACAGGCGCTTGCCGTCGGGGCCCAGAGCCGTGGAATACGCCGGCCCGGTGCGCCAGCGGACCGATCCAAGCCGGACAATCGCGCCGGGTGGCAAAGGATCGCCATACGCGTCCTTGCTGGACGCGGTTTGTCCAAAAGCTGGAGTCGGCGGGAGAATGGACAACCACGCCGCTATGATCGGGATGATTCGACGACGCACCATGGCAGCTCCTGCACGCGAGTCAGCCACAAATGTAACGGATGGAGTTGCAACGACTAACCTAACATCTCATTTGTTGGGATGTCCAGAAAAAAACGAACCCGCTGAACGGACCGGCGGGCCACAAACGATGTTCCGCATCACGTCGGTAGCTGACGACGGTCCGTCCTATTCGCCGGGCTCACGCGGCAAAAAAGGTTCCGCCGTCAAAATTAGCGACCTCAAAAGAGAGCTAAAAGCAGCTCACGGCCTCCTTCGGCGCCGCGTGCGGCGCTTCCCGACGAAGTACGGCTATCTCTTGGATTTGTCGGATGTCGCCACACACTCGTTTCTCAAGCAGGCGGAAAGATCGACAAGTCATGACGAAGCTAACCGTCGCGCCGCGAAAGTTCTACCTTTCCGTCGCAACCGTTGGCATAGTCCTGGCCGCGCAATACGCCTTTCGGAGCCCGTTGCGCTTCCAGAGCGGCGGCACGAAAAGGAGCACGGCGAGCAACCAGTGCGAGATCGAGATGCGGAGGCTGTAAAAGTCGTCGCCGTCTGTTTCTTTCGTCCGGCTTACGGATTCCCACGAGAGCGGGAAAGCCGAACCCGTGTTTTTGGAATTCTCCATAAACCAACGCATGAAGTCGGGGTAGGGTTCGTGCCGGATATCAAGTTGCGGCCGGCCGCCGCTATTGTCGGCATTGATGTAGTAGCCCCGCACCAATTGCCCGTTGAACGGCTCGCAGTGGCCCCAACCGATGTCCAGCCACACGTGCCGGTAATCGGAGCCGAGCTGGACCGCGTCGCCGCGGCAGCTGTCGTCGGGCAAATAGCGGTAATAGGTCCACGATGCGGTGTCCGAGCCGGTTCGGCCGCGGACCCAAAGAACGCACACCGCGACCCCCAGGTGGAACGACAACACCACGGCGAGATTGAAAAGCCAGCGCTTCACGGTGGTTGTTCCATTGCGATGGAGTTTGAATTCAGTGTAGACCCATCGTGGGAAAATTCATGCGCCAGCATAATAACCGACACAACATCAAAAATGATGTGTCAGGAAATTAACTTGAAGATAAATATAGACTTACGTCAAAACTAGGGTCGAAAAATTGCTGACACATCACTCATTTTGGTGGTTGTGTCATCAATTCCTGTTACTCCTTTATTACCAAGAAGTTGTGGAAAATAAACTCATGCCACATTGCTGACAGCCATCCTTCACCACC